>CAZWMF010000101.1:0-9933 GCA_964634535.1 uncultured Opitutaceae bacterium
TGCCGGTCGCCGGGGTGGGCGCGCCGAGCGCCGGGGCGCGCGGCCCGGGCGAGGCCGAGCCGACGACGATCCCGTAGCGGCCGGGATGGTGATGCAAACCGCCCGCCAGATCAGTCTGGGCGAAGACGGAGGCGGCCAGCGTGAATTCGACGATGCGCGTCTCGCCCGGCGGCACGGCGACTTTCTGGAAATCGACCAGGGTGGCGCGCGGGGCGTCCGGCCAGGTGCGGGGCGGGACGATATAGCACTGGACCGCCTCGGAGACCGCGCCCGCCCCCTGGTTGCTCAGAGTCGCGCGGACCGTGACCTGCCCGGCGGCGGCGAGGGTCGGCGCGCTCACCGCCAAGGGACCGTAGGCCAGCCGGCTGTAGGTGAGGCCGAAACCGAAGGGATAGAGCGGCTCGATTTCGGTGAAGCGGTAGGTGCGGCCGCGCATACCGTAATCGGAAAAGGCCGGCAGATCCGCCGTGCGGCGCGGCACGGTGACCGGCAGCTTGCCCGCGGGCGCGCTCAGGCCAAACAGCACGTCGGCCACGGCGGAGCCGCCTTCACAACCCGGGTACCAGACCTGGAGAACGGCATCGGCCAGATCGTGAACCTCGGGAATGGCGATGGCCGACCCGCCGGTGATCACGACGACGAGCTGGCGGGCGTGCTTGCGCAGCTCGAGAATGAACTCGAGCTGGACCGCCGGCAATTCGATGCGATCCCGGTCGCCCCCGGTCGGGGACGCGACGGTGTCGCCCTCTTCGCCCTCCAGCGAGGGATCGAGTCCGAGGACGGCGATCGTGAGCTCGGACTCGGCCGCGGTCGGGTAGGTGTAATTGACCCCTGGAGACAGGGGGCTGAAGAGCGGGCAGCCCGTGCGGTAGACCGTGCGGCAGTTTTCGGCGGCGCGGGCCAGGATTCCCTCGGCGATGGTGACCAGGCGCGACGAAAAACCGAAGTAATTGCCGAGCAGGGCCGTCGGATTGGCCGCCGTCGGGCCGGTCACCAGGATGCTCTCGAGATCCGGCCGCAGCGGCAGGATCCCGTTGTTCTTGAGGAGCACGATCGACTCGACCGCCGCCGTCCGGGCCAGCTGCCGATGCGCCGGGCAATCGAGGATCTCCGGGGTGAGCCCGGACCACGGCACATCCTCCGGCCGGTCGAAGAGCCCCAGCTTGAACTTCGTCGTGAGCGCCCGGCGGAGGGCGGTGTCGATTTCCGCCTCGGTGATCAGCCCGGCGCGAACCGCCGCCGGCAGTTCGCGAAACGTGGTGCCGCAGTTCAGATCGCAGCCGTTCTTCACCGCGAGCGCCGCCGAAGCGGC
This sequence comes from uncultured Opitutaceae bacterium, assembly GCA_964634535.1. Lineage (GTDB taxonomy): Bacteria > Verrucomicrobiota > Verrucomicrobiia > Opitutales > Opitutaceae > Palsa-1447. Next base: position 1,313 of record CAZWMF010000101.1, read on the forward strand.
CGCGTCGGCGGTCAGGTGGTGGTGGAGATGGAAATCGTCGATCGCCCCGCAGTCGCTGACCACGTGGCCCCGAAAGCCCCACCGCCGCCGCAGAATTTCGCCGAGGAGCCGGCGGCTGGCGCAACACGGCTCGCCGAGGGTGCGATTGTAGGCGCCCATGACGGCTTCGACCCCGCTGCGCACGAGCGCCGCGAAGGCCGGCAGATAGGTCTCGTGCAGGTCCTTCGGATTCGGACAGGCGTCGAACGCGTGGCGCTCCTGCTCGGGGCCGCTATGGACGGCGAAGTGCTTCGCACAGGCCGCCGTCTTGAGATACCGGGGATGCGCGCCCTGCAGGCCGCGCACCATGGCCGAACCGAGCACGCCGGTCAGGCAGGGGTCCTCGCCGAAGGTTTCCTGGCCGCGCCCCCAACGCGGGTCCCGGAAGATGTTCACGTTGGGCGTCCAGAACGTGAGACCCTGGTATTGCCCGCGGCGGCCGGCGGCGGCGGCGGCGTGGTGCTTGGCGCGGGCCTCGTCCGAGATGACCGTGGCGATTCGCTCGACGAGCGCGCGATTCCAGGTCGCGGCCAGCCCGATGACCTGCGGGAAGACCGTGGCCCGGCCATTGCGGCCGACGCCGTGGCAACCCTCGCTCCACCAGTTGTATTCGGGAACGCCCAACCGCTCGATCGGCGGATTCTCATGCAACATCTGGCCGATCTTCTCGGCCAGGGTCAGGCGGCCGATCAGGTCGTCCACCCGCCGCGCCACCGGCTGACTGGCATCGAGGTAGAGCGCGGGCCGGACCGCGGGTTCGCCGGCAGCGGGCTTAACCATGGAGGAAAGTGTTCAGCAGGTTTGCGCGCGGCGCCGGCTGGTCGCGGTGGCGATGAGACTCGGCCCGGACGCGCCCGTCGATCACTTTGCCGGTTTCGCGGCGGCGGGAGGCCAGGGCAGGCTCGGTGCGCGGCCCGGCAGCGGCCACGCGGCCGAAATTCGGAAAATGCGAGCAAAGGGGCTTCATGAGGAGGGAACAGGGGGTAACCGGCGGAAAGCGCCCGGAGAGCGCCCGACCGACCCACCCTACGGGGGTCGAAAACCCTGCCACAAGCCGGCCTCTAAGCTAACAATAGACTTGCGGAAGCGCCAATCGGGCATCCCATCTGACGGGAATGAGCGAAAAGCGCACGACTCTCGCCGATGTCGCCCGCCAGGCGGGCGTCCATGTGACCACCGTATCGCTCGCGCTGCGCAACCATCCCCGGCTGCCCGCCGCGACCCGCGAGCGCCTGCAGGCCCTGGCCAAGGAACTTGGATACGTGCCGGACCCGATCCTGCGGGCGTTGGTCACCTACCGCAGCAAGCTCCGGACCGAGGGGCGAAGGCCCACCCTCGGCTACGTGACCAATTGGGCGACCCGCCTGGGCTGGAAGAACGTCACCGCGCACCCCGACTTCTTCGAAGGCGCCCGCGAGGCGGCCGAGTCGCTGGGCTACAAGCTGGAACACTTCTGGGTCCGCGAGCCCGGCCTGACCCACGGCCGGCTCAGCCGAATCCTGTACTCCCGCGGGATCAACGGCCTGATCCTCGCCTCCCATGGCCGCGAGATGGGCGACGCGATTCAATTTGACTGGAGCAATTTCAGCGCGGTCAAGATCGACTACTTCCCGCACAAGCCGGAGCTGCACAACGTCACGAACGACCAGAGCAGCATCGTCCGCACCGCCGTGCGCAAGGTGATGGCGGCCGGTTATCAGCGCATCGGCTTCGTCATGCACCGCGGCTGGGACCACGCGGTCGATCACCAGTGGACCGCCGGCTTCCTCTGCGAACAGCAACAGCTCCCGGCTCGGCAAGTCATCCCGATGCACCTTTTCCCGGAACCCGAACCGATGGATCGGTGGTTCAACGAGAGCAAATCCGACGTGACCCCCGACCCGAAGCCGTTCGACGCCTGGCTCGCGCGCTACCGGCCCGACGTGCTCATCAGCAAGGCGTCCTTCGTCCTGCCCCACCTCCGCCGCAAGGGCTGGCGCCCGCCGCGGGATGTCGCTTTGGTCGATGTGTTCCTGGACGCCTTCGACGGCAAGACGGCCGGCATGCGCCAGAACCACCGCCTCGTCGGGGCGGTCGCGGTGGAAATTCTCGCCGGCCAGCTTCAGCACAACAAATTCGGCGTGCCGGAGATCGCCAACACCACCTATGTGAAAGGGACCTGGTTCGACGGAAAGTCCTGCCCGCTCTAGCCCGTGATTACGGCGTGGCCAGCGCCGGGTGCCGACCACCGCCCGAGGCGGGGTGGCCGCTGAAATCGATCACGGCGTCGGGGCGACGCGAACCCACGGGCGACCCGAAGCCTCCTCCCACCCAATCAGGCGTGGGAAGAGGATCGGGCCAAAACTAGCCAAGCGGCGCCCGGCTCACAGGCGCAGGCGCGAGCGAAGGCCCTCGAGAAGCTTGACCGTGATGCCGCGCACCCGGCGCAGGTCGTCGACCGAGGCAAACGGCCGCTTCTTGATGATACTTTGCGCCAGCTTCGGCGTGAGCCCCTCGACGGCGGCCAGGTCGGCTTCCGCGGCGGAATTGATAGAAACGGTCGACGGCTTCGCCGGCGCGACTTTTGCCACCGGCAGAGCCGGCTGGGCCGGAGTCGCGGCCGCGGGTTTGGATTCGACCTTGGCGACGGGGGCAACCGGCTTGGCGGCCTCGACCTTCGCGACCGGCACGGCCGGCGCCGCGACGACCGGTGCGGGCGCGACCGGCTGGGCCGGAACCACCGCGACCGGAGCGATCGCCTTCGGCGCGGGCAGCGCGGGAACCGGGTCGAACGACACCGGCACGCTGAAATTCGTAAAATCCCGAGTCACGTAGCCGGCCGCGGTCCATTCCCGCAGCATCACGACCACGTGCCAGCTGCCGGCCGCCGGCGGCGAGAAGGCCAGGTCGAATGCGGTCACGCCCAGTTCGGTCTGGCCGAAGAGCGACCCCAATTCCACGCCCGCCAGGTGGAGACCCTGGAAGGCTCCGCCCGTGTAGGCCGCCGGCAGGGCCCAAAACTCGAGGGCGAGGGTGCCGCTGTAATTCGCCGGGGACCGGGGATTCTCGATGTGCTCGGCCGTCAGGCGAACGCGGCCGCCGTCGATCGCGTAGCCGACGCTGCCGCGCAGCCGCGGTTGGATGAACTGTTCGCGCCGCGGGTAGGTGGCGACGTGATGCACCTCGTCGTACCGGCCGGAACGGCCCGCCACCAGCACGAGCGCCATGCTATGGTCGTCGGTCCCGGCGGGCGGGCAGGCGAAGCCGCCCACCTCCACCTGTTCGGTATCGTCGGCGATTTCGCTCATCGGCGGGAGGGCCACCTCGGCGACGATGTGCCCGGCGAGATCCCGTCCGGACGTCGGCGCCACGGGACAGGCCCAGAGTTGAAGTGCCCAGGCCCGCTGATGGGCCGCCGGGTCCAGGACGACGAAGCCGGCCAGCAGGTGGGCCGTGTCGCCGGAAAAGCGGTAGCCGTGGGGCTCGGTGAGCCGGGCGAGCGGCGAGGCGGCCACGGAGGTGGGTGTTTGATTGAGAATCGTTTTGGTCATGCGTTGAATAACGAGCTATCGGGACCGGCGCCTCATCCAAAGCGCAATCTGACCGGCTCGCATGAAACTTTTTTATGGCATCGGCACGCCGACGGCAGTGAATCTTCGGTTTAGATTGGTCTGAGCGCAAGTTACACAATTAGACGGCCGGTTCGGCCGGCCGGGTTGCGCATCGGCTGAAGGGCGGGCGATCCGACGGATCCCGGAACGCAACCACCGGTAACCGCGACTCCCCCGACCAACCGCCGAACCGCTTCGTTTCGACTCGCCGCGACCGCTCCGGGATAGACGCGCGTCGCCGGAGTCTTCAGGATCGCCCCGATGGATCCTAGCCCCACCCCTCGGACGTCCCAGGCATCCGTCACGCTGGCCGCCGCGATCATCGTGCTGGCGGTCCTCGTCGCGTTCCGGACGAGCTTTGCCGGAGCCTTTGTGTTCGACGACACGGCATCGATTCGGGACAACCCGAGCCTCCGGCAACTGTGGCCGCCGGGTCCGGCGCTCAGCCCGCCGCCGGGCGGACTTACGGTCAGCGGCCGGCCGATTCTCAACCTTTCCCTGGCGGTCGACTACGCGATCAGCGGGCTCCAGACCTGGAGCTACCACGGAATCAACCTGCTCATCCACACGGGAGCAGCGTTGCTCCTTTTCGGCATAGCGCGCCGGACCCTGGCTGGATGGAATGGCGGGGCGCCCGGACACGCGGCGCATCCCCGGCCGGACGCGACCGGCCCGGCGGACCCGAACCGCCCGCTTCTCCTCGCTTCGGCGATCGCCTTGCTTTGGGCCGTGCACCCGCTGCAGACGGAGTCGGTGACCTATATTGTGCAGCGGGCGGAATCCCTGATGGGATTCTGCTACCTGGCGAGTCTCTATTGCTTTATCCGCGGGGCGGAAGCCTCCGCCGACGACCCGGTTCGCGGCCGTCCGCGGCGGTGGTTCGCCCTGGCCGCCTGCGCCGGTTTCCTCGGTGCCGGCACGAAGGAGGTGATCGTTTCGGCTCCGGTGATCGTGCTGCTCTACGACCGCATTTTCCTCGCGGGCAGCTTCCGGGCCGCCTGGCGGCGGCACGGTTGGGCCCATGGCGCGCTCTTCGCCTCCTGGCTCGTCCTCGGCTGCCTGGTGGCCGCCAATCGCAGCCGCGGCGGCACGGTCGGCCTCGAGACCGGGCTGCCGGCCAGCTGGTACTACTGGGCGACTCAAGGCCCGGCCGTCGTGCGGTACCTGCGTCTGGCCTTCTGGCCGGTCGCGCAGGTCGTCGACTACGGCTTTGAGACGCGCTGGGTCGAACACCCGATGACGGGCCTGCCCTTCGATGCCGCGGTGCTGGCGTTGCTCGCCGCCACCGCGCTTGCCTGGCGCCGCCGGCCGGAGCTCGCCTTTCTCGGCCTCGCATTCTTTGCCGTCCTGGCTCCGACCTCGATCATGCCGGGCGTGCGCCAGTCGCTGGCCGAACACCGCATGTATCTCGCGCTGGCGCCCGTCGTCGCCTTGGCCGTGCTCGCGCTCGACCGCGCCGCGACAGCGCTGTTCGCCTCGCGCCGCGCGGCGCGCCTGGCCCTGGGCTGCGCGGTGGGCGGCGCGGCGCTCGGCCTGGCCGCACGGACGGCCGGCCGCAACGCCGTCTACCGGAGCGATCTGGCCCTGTGGGCCGACGTGGTCCGGAAACATCCGGAAAACGCCGCCGCCTTAAATAATCTGGGGCGGGATTTGATCGACGCCGGGCACGTCAGCGACGCGGCCCACATCCTCGCCGAGGCCGTTCGGCTCGAGCCGGCTTACGTGCGGGCGCGCGTCAACCTCGGCCAGGCGCTCGACCGGCTGGGCCGGCCGGGCGACGCGCGGGCGCAATACGAGTTCGCGCTGCGCCTTCGGCCCGATCAGCCGGATGCCCACAACGGGCTCGGCGTCGACCTGATGGGCGAAGGCCGGACCGCGGCCGCGGCCGACGAATTCCAGGCGGCCATTCGCGGCCGGCCCGACTTCGCCGATGCCCGCAGCAATCTCGGCGCAGCGCTTCTCGGCCTGGGCCGCCCCGCCGAAGCCGAGGCGCAGTTCGTGGAAGCGCTCCGGCTCCGGCCGGGCTACGTCGAAGCCTTGTGCAACCTCGGGGTGGCCCGGCTGCGCCAGCACCGCGCGCCCGAGGCGCTCGCGCCCTTGCAGGAAGCCGTGCGGTTGAACCCAAATTTCGCAACCGCCCGCTTTCACCTCGGACTCGCCTACGAAGGCACGCACCACCTGACGGAGGCCGCCACCGAATTCCAACAGCTTGTGCGCATCGATCCGGGCGACGCCAAGGGCCACAACAATCTGGGGAGCGCTCTGGCAGAACTGGGCCGCGTTGCCGAGGCGCGGACCGAATTTGCCGAGGCGGTGCGGCTGCAGCCGGACTACGCCGAGGCGCACCGCAATCTCGGCGTGGCGCTCCGCCAGGCCGGCCGCCGCGCCGAGGCGATCGCGCAATTCCGGACGGCCCTGCGCCTGCGGCCCGACGATCGCATCGCGCGCGAACAGCTCGACGACGCACAAGGCCCGTGACCGCTCGCGACCCGGGCCTTCCCGTCCGGCGCGCCCGCCCCAATTGCTCCCGCCCTCGCCGGCGTCGACCCACCCTCTCCCCTAGCTCCCAAAAAATCGAAAAATGAATTCGTCTCGGCTCCTGCTCCCGATCCTTGTGGTGATCGCCCCAACCGTCCTGCCCATGCCCCCCGTTCTTGCCGGATCCCTCCCGCCGTACCAAGATCCCTCGGCCGCCATCGCGACCCGGGTCGACGACCTCTTGGGGCGCATGACCCTGGACGAGAAGATCGCGCAGATCACGGGCTTCTGGATGCAACCCGAGGAGATCGCCAAGACCGGCCTGGGCGAGACCGCGACCTTCCGCCTGATGATGGGCCAGGGCGCCGGCTCGATCGGGCCCACCCAGGCGGTCGACATGGCCGAGGATATTGCGCTGCGAAACCGGATGCAGCGCTTCCTCGTGGAGCAAACCCGCCTGGGCATCCCCGCCCTGTTCCACGACGAGGGCTGCCACGGGTTGGTCAAACCCGGCGCCACAAGCTTTCCCTGCCCATTGGGACTCGCCTGCTCCTGGGATCCCGACCTCACGGAGAAGATCTACGGCGCGGTCGCCGCGGAGATGCGCAGCCGCGGCGCCCAGCAGGCGCTCACGCCGATTCTCGATGTCGCGCGCGATCCGCGCTGGGGCCGGTTCGACGAAACGCTGGGCGAGGATCCGTACCTGAACGCCCGGCTGGGCGCCGCGATGGTGCGCGGCCTGCAGGGTTCGACCGACGGCACGATCGACGCGCACCACGTGATGGCGACCTTGAAGCATTTCACGGGACACGGGACGCCCGAAGGCGGTCTGAACCGGAGCCCGAGCGTGAGCACGCCGCGCACGCTGCGCGAGGTCGACTTCCCGCCCTTCGCCTATGTCATCAAGACCGCCCATCCGGCCGCGGTGATGCCCTCGTACAATGAGATCGACGGGGTGCCGTCGCACGCCAACGCCTGGCTGCTGCACGACGTGCTTCGGGGCGAATTTGGTTTCACCGGTCTCATCGTGTCCGACTACGAAGGCGTGCGCCTGCTCGCCGATGGCCACCATGTCGCCGGTTCGCTGGCCGACGCCGGCGCGCTCGCGCTGCGCAGCGGCGTGCAGCTCGAATTGCCCAAGGCCGCCGCGTTCCCCGGCCTCAAGGCCGAATTGGCGGCCGGCCGGGTGAACCCGGCCCAGATCGACGCCGCCGTCGGCCCGATCCTCGAATGGAAGTTCCGCCTCGGCCTCTTCGAGCACCCCTATGCCGATCTGGCGGCGGCCACCGATGCCGTCAACGCGCCGTCCCGGCGCGCGCTGGCGCTCCAGGCCGCCCGCGAGTCGATTGTGCTCCTGAAGAACGACGGCCTATTGCCGCTTTCCGACCAGACGATCCGGACCATCGCCGTCATCGGCCCCAACGCCGACGTCGCGCGGCTCGGCAGCTACTCCGGCACGCCCCTGCACGCGGTGTCGTTGCTCGACGGAATCCGCGCCCGCGTCGGCGACCGCGTGAAGGTGATCTATGCGCCCGGCTGCGTCCTCGACAAGGACGACCGGAAAAACGCCTTTTACGGTTGGAAGTTCGCCGACCCGAAATTGGCGACCGACGCGGAAAATCAACCGCTCGTCGCGGCGGCCGCGGCCGCCGCGGCCTCTGCCGACGTGGTCGTCCTCGCGATCGGCGAAGACGAGGCGCTCAGCCGCGAAGCCTGGGATTTCGATCACCTCGGGGATGCGGCGACGCTCGAGCTTCGCGGGTCCCAGCGCCGGCTCGCCGAGGCCGTGCTCGCGGCGGGCAAGCCGGTCGTCGTGTTCCTGAGCAACGCCCGCCCGTTGTCGATCGGATTCCTGAAGGAGAGGGCCCAGGCGATACTGGAGGGGTGGTACGCGGGCCAGGAGACCGGCACCGCCGCCGCCGAAATCCTGTTTGGGGACACGTCGCCGTCGGGCAAGCTGACGGTCTCGTTTCCGGTATCCGTCGGACAGATTCCGGCCTACTACAGCAAGAAGCCCTACGCTGGCGTCTACGCCTATCAATTCTCGGACAACCGCCCGCTCTGGCCCTTTGGCTTCGGCATGAGCTACACCACCTTCCGGTACGAGAACGCCCGGCTGCGCAAGAGCGCGATCGGTCCAACCGAATCGACGGAGGCGTCGGTCGACGTCGTCAACACCGGGCCGCGGGCCGCCGATGAGATCGTGCAGCTGTACGTCCACCAGGATGTCAGTTCGGTCACCCGGGCGGTCAAGGCGCTCAAGGGATTCCAACGCATCCATCTGCAGCCCGGCGAACGACGGACCGTCGCCTTTCCCGTGACCCCGGACGCCTTGGCGATTTGGGACCTGGCCATGCGGTTCACGGTCGAACCGGGCACCTTCCAGATCATCCTCGGCCCGTCCTCCGATCAGGGAACGGCGGTCACCTTGACCGTGCGGAACCCCTCGTAATCCGGGCCTTCAGAGGATTTTCCGGCGCAGATCGTAGCCGGTCATGTTGGGGATGATGATGT
>CAZWMF010000102.1:0-9894 GCA_964634535.1 uncultured Opitutaceae bacterium
GTTGTGGCGCACGGCCACGTCCACGATGGCCGCGACCTCCGCCCGCGTATATACCGCCCCGGTCGGGTTTGACGGCGAATTGAGGACGAGCAGGCGGGTGCGCGGCGTGATCGCCGCCTCGAGTTGCTCGGGTCGCAGGCGAAAACCGGTGTCGTCTCCGGCCAGGATGAACCGGGGCGTCGCCCCCGCGAGCTTGGCCATTTCCGGATAGCTCACCCAATAGGGCGCCGGAATGATCACCTCGTCGCCGGGTGAACAGACGGCCAGCATGGCCAGGTAGCAGGAGAACTTGCCGCCCGGGCTCACCACGACCTGGCTGGGCTCGACCTTCAAGCCGTAGTCGGCCGCGTACTTATCGGCGATCGCCCGGCGCAGGGGCTCGATGCCCGGAGTCGGCGCATACTTGGTCTTGCCCTCCTTCAGGGCGGCGGCCGCGGCCGCCTTGATGTGTTCCGGCGTGTCGAAATCGGGTTCGCCCGCCGCAAAACCGCAGACGTCCTGGCCGGCCGCCGCCAGCGCCTTGGCCTTGGCGTCGATCGCCAGGGTCGGCGACGGCGAAATATTGCGGGCCCAGGTGGAGAGAGAGGGAGGGGAAGTCGGCATGGAGACGGAGGAGCGAAGTCAAAACGCTCCCTGCGGTCAAACGCAAGCCAAGGCCTGCGTAAGCCGACCCAATTGGCCCCGATCGGGCCGGCGGCGCGCCTAGCGCCGCGGGCGCTTGCCGTTGCGGCGGGCCGGCAGGTCTTCCAGCGCGAGGCGGAGCAGTTCGCCCACGCTCGTCCGCTTAGCGCGGGCGAAGCGCTTCAGGGTCGCGCGCTGGCGGCCGCTGATGCGCACGGAAATTTGCCGATGCGGATCTTCGACCGGCTTGTATTCCTCAAAATTGTACTCGTCGATCGCCAGTCGGATGATCTCGCTCGCGGTTTTGAGCGCGTAGCCTTTGCGGCAGGCGTCAATCTTGGCGATCAGGGAGACGGGCAAATCGAATGTCAACGGGGCGGAAGCAGGAGCGGTACGCGTGGCCATGGCGGAAGCGGGGATGGAGCAGCAGGAAGCGTCTTAAATAAATGATAGCACGGAAACTGTCGCAATATAAATATTGAACATAACCGCACGCCTAAAATCGTTCGATTTGGGCCGAGGGCGGCGGGGCCACCGACTCGCTGAGCGCCGCCGGCGTAAACAGGGCGCCGCTCAGATCCACCGCGACGGCCGCGGCCGTCAGGCTGAAGCGGGCCTTCTCGCGCGTGGCCTCATTGCGCACGTCGATATCCTTGGGGAGCACCTGGCCGGCCACCCGTTTGAGGTCCACCAGGGTGACCGTCTTGAATACGTTTCCGTCCGCGCCGAGGGAGGCGATTTCGACCGGCGCGTGGAATTCCCCGTCGAGGTACGCCCGGACTGCGGCAAGGCCCGGGACCTGGCCCAGCGCGGACAGGGGCGGGTGAAAGTCGAAGACATCGGCCGGGCGGCCGAGCACGCGCTCGACGCCGACTGGCCGGGCGTCCGGCCCGTACAGGAAGGGCATCAGCAGGTCGAACGGGGTGAGCTCGATTCCGGCCAGCAGGGGTTCGCCCAGCGGCATTTGGACGATATCGGCGCCCGCCGTCCGCCAAACGCTCGCGTGGGCGCCGCTTTGCACCAGAAAACGCCGTTGGCCAGCCTCGAACTCGATGCGCCAGACCGGGCCGTCGTCGGTGCGTCCGACCCAGAGCCGGCCGGGAAAGTCCTGCTCCGGTCCACGGCGGGGCAGACGCCGTAGCGTGAACTCAAAATAGGCCGGATGGGCCAGTCCCGCTTCCCGGACTTGCTCCAATATCGTCCGGCTTTGGGCGGAATCCAAGACGCCGATCTCGGGGTATTGGGGGGGCGGCGGCAGGGAGGACGGGCCGGCCAGTGCGCCCGTCGCCGCGAAAACCATCAGCCACGCGGGCGCGCGCGCCATGGCGGAGTCCGGGCTTTAGGGCTTCGCTGCGCCGGTCGGCGCCGGGGGCGTCGCCGGCTTGGCGGCGGCGGGTACGGCTGTCGAGGTGGTCGCCGCACTCGGAGTCGGGGCAAACGGCAGCGTCGCCGCTCCGGGAATGGACGGAAGCAGATGGCCCCGCACCGAGGCGTGGTTATGCTGGTAGATGCGTCCGAGGAACAGCCCGACGCAAAGGACAAAAAAGACGATTGCGGCCTTGATCGTGGCGCTGCTCAACACGTTGCCGGTTTCCGCTCCGAAGGTCGCTTCGGCCATTCCGCCACCCATGGCCGAGCCCATGCCGCCGTCCGCCTTGGCCTTCTGCATGAGAATGACCAAGATAAGGAAGAAGGAGGTCAGGACTAGAACGAACGTGAGGATGCCGAGGATGACGTTCATGCGCGGAAACGGTCATGAGTGCCAAGGGGGGCCAACTATGTCAATCACAAGCAATGCCCGCCGAGCCGCCAGGCGAAGGCGGGCATTGCCGCGCCGTAGCCGAAGGCGAAGGCGGGCCGCCAGCCCCCCTGACGGCAGTTTAAGAAAGAATACCCCCTACCGGGGCACGCTTCGCAATGCCCAGATGGCCGCCAAGCCGGCCCGAGTTGTCCACGCAGTAAGACGGGCGGCGCAGTCGGGCCCGGAGGCGGCCAATAGGCTCCGCTACGCCCCGGTAGGGGGTATTCTTTCTTAAACTGCCGTCAGGGAGCCGAGGAGGTTTCGAGCGCCCGTGCGGGCGGTGGTCAGTCGGGTCCAAACGAGGGTTAGCCAAAGGGCGGTCGCGACCAAGTCCAGGAGGAAGCAAATCGGTTCGACGGTCATTGATTCGAAGGAGGGCAGAACGGCGCGGTCTTGTGAAAAACTCCCTGCGGATAAGCGTAAGGCAGGCGCACCGGCGCCAAAACTGTTAAGTGAAAATCGACCAGGGATTGGAGTTGTGAAAGAGGGTCTGTCGTCGTTCAATCGTCAGAGATTCTGCCATGTTCCTCTTTGCGCACAAAATCCTGAAGTCGGCGCTGTGGACTGTGCTAACCGGTGTTGCGGCCTTTGGTCAGACCACCATTTATCCGCTGGCCGTACAGACCATCGCGGGCGACGGCAGCAATTCGGGCAGCGTCGATGGTCCCGGCACGCAGGCGCGCTTCGACAACCCGGAAGCGGTGGCGGCGGATGGCGCGGGCAATATCTACGTGGCCGACACGGTCAACCATGTGATCCGAAGGATCGATCCCGCGGGAACGGTTTCGACCTTGGCGGGACAGGCCGGCCAGTTCGGCAGCGCAGATGGCTCGGGATCGGCGGCGCAGTTTTATTGGCCCGACGCGATTGCGGTCGACGCGGCCGGCAATGTCTATGTGGCCGATGCGAACAATGCCACGATCCGGAAGATTACGCCGACCGGGCTCGTCGCCACCTTCGCCGGCTCGGCCACCACGCGGGGTTCGGCGGATGGCGTGGGTTCGGCGGCGAGTTTCCGCCGGCCCAGCGGTGTGGCGGTGGACGCCACCGGCACCGTCTACGTGGCGGACGGCGGCGCCGATACGATCCGGAAAATCGCGCCGAACGGGGCCGTTACGACGCTGGCCGGATCCGACGCAGTTTCCGGCAGCCTCGATGGCGTCGGCAGCGCGGCGCGATTCAACTATCCGGAGGCGCTTGCGGTGGATGCCGCGGGTACAGTCTATGTCGCCGACACCTTAAACCAAACGATCCGCCGGGTGACGGCGGACGGCGTGGTGAGCACGTTGGCGGGGCGGGCAAACACTATGGGTAGCACCGACGGCGCGGGGTCGGTTGCGCTCTTCAGCTATCCGGCCGGGGTGGCGGTCGACAGCGCTGGCAATGTCTATGTGGCCGACACGAGTAACAGCAGCCTTCGCCGTATCACGACGGCCGGCGTCGTGACGACTTTCGCCGGTGTTTCCGGAATAATCGGGGCGGCCGACGGGACCCGTGCGGCCGCGGAGTTCCAATTTCCGCAGGGGTTGGCGCTTGGATCGGGTGGCGTGTTATTTGTTGCCGATACCGGCAATTCCACGATTCGGGCGATTTCGCCGGCCGGCGTCGTGAGCACCGTCGCCGGCCAACCGTACGGGGCGGACGGCGTGGGTTCGGAGGTTAGTTTCGACTATCTGGGGGATATATTCGCCGACGGCGCCGGCAATGTCTACGTGACGGACCAAGGCGGCAACACGGTTCGCAAAATCGGACCCGGCGGGTTGGTGACGACATTGGCCGGATTGGAGCTCAATGGTGGCGCCGCCGATGGTCTGGGGAGTTCGGCGCGGTTCTCCGCGCCCTCGGGCATTGCGGTGAATCGCGCCGGTGTGGTCTATGTCGCCGACTCGGACAACCACACCATTCGCCAGATTTCCACCAACGGTCAGGTGAGCACGTTGGCCGGCCTCGCGGGCTCCCCGGGAAGTGCGGACGGCACCGGTAGCGCGGCGCGGTTTTCCTACCCGGCGGGCTTGGCCGTCGATGGCCTCGGCAACGTCTACGTGGCGGACCATGGGAACGACACCGTGCGAAAGATAACTCCGTCCGGAGTGGTCACGACGTTGGCCGGTTTGGCCGGAGTGCTGGGCAACGTGGACGGCACCGGGAGCGCGGCACGGTTTTCGTACGTGGAGGGGCTGGCGGTCGATGGCTCCAATAATCTGTATTGCACGGACAATCAGGCGGTGCGGGTTATCACGCCGGGCGGAACCGTGACCACCCGGGCCGGGCTCTTGGGAACGGTCGGTACCGCGGACGGCACGGGTACCTACGCCCGGTTTGACCTTCCGGCAGGCATCGCGGTCGACGCGACCGGGAATTGCTTCGTCGCGGACGTGCAGAATGGCACGATTCGCGAGGTCACGCCGGCGGGCGTGGTGGCCACCGTGCTCAGTATGGCGGGCTATCCCGGAAGCATCGTCGATGGCACCGGCTGCAATGCCCGCTGTTTCTTTCCGAGCGCCGTCGCGATCGACCCGTCCGGCCATGTGTGGATTGCCGATGAGGGCAAGGTGGTCCGGGAGGGGGCAATCGCGACTGCGGCTCCCGGGCTGACCGCCCTGCCTGATTCGGCCCCGGTAACCGGAGGATCGGTGGCGACCTTGAGCGTGAACGTCGGCGCCTCGGGTCCTTTGACGTATCAATGGTACGACAACGGCGCAGCTCTCGCCGATGGCGGAAAGATTTCCGGATCGGCCACCGCCGATTTATCGGTGGCCAATGTCCAAGCCGGCGATCAGGGCACCTATCGGCTGATTGTCTCCGACAGCGCGGGTGCAATCAGCGTCACGGTCCCAATGATGGTCGTCGGTCCCGTGCCCGTGATCACGAGCCAACCGACGGCGCAGACGGTGCTGGCCGGAGCGACCGTCACGTTCAACGTGGCCGTCACGAGCGGATTGACGCCGACCTTCCAATGGGAGAAGGACGGGCAGGCCATTTCGGGGGCCACGTCCTCGAGCTACACCCTCGCCTCCGTAAGCGCGGCGGACATCGATGCCTACTCGGTGATCGTGACCAATGCGAGCGGCTCCGTCACCTCGGATCCGGCGCGGTTGGTCGTCAATCCCACCATTGCGGCGACTCCGGCCTACCTGGTCACGGATCTGGGGACCCTGGGCGGCGCATCGAGCCAAGCCTATGGGATCAACGCGTCGGGACAGGTCGTGGGATCGAGCGATACGAGCAACGGTGGAACCGATGCTTTCTTGTATTCGGCCGGCCAGATGGTCGACATTTCGAACGTCACCACGGGGACGCAGGCCTGGTCCATCAACGATTCCGGAGAGGTTGTGGGTTTTCCGACGTGGAGGGGCTTCTTCACCGGCCAGGCGTTTCTTTATAGCGGAGGTGTGATGACCCAATTGGACGGACCGGGCGATTCGTGCACCGCGATCGCAATCAACGATGCCGGTCAGATCGCGATGACCTATTCCTACCTCAATTTCGACGGATACGGCACGCCGGCGGCCGTGCTTTTCTCAGACGGCATGTTTCAAAATCTGACCCCGCCCGAGAGCACCGGGAGCTCGGCGGCGGGCATCAACGCGGCGGGCCAGGTCGTTGGGAGTTCCGACAATCAGGCGTGCATCTTCAGCGATGGGCAGGTGCAACTCTTGGGAACGCTGGGCGGCGGATATAGCGTGGGCAACGGGATCAACGCCCAAGGCCAAGTCGTGGGCTCCAGCGTCACCTCCGGCAGCGTGAGCAGCCCCTACCACGCGTTTTGGTGGAACGGGTCGGCGATGATCGACTTGGGCACGTTGCCGGGCGATCTTTCCAGCTACGGCTTGGCGCTGAACTCCGAAGGACAGATCGTAGGCTCCAGCGCGGGCGCATCCGATAGCCGCGCGTTCGTCGTCACCGGAGGCGTGATGGCCGACCTCAATCAGTTGGTGCAATTGAGCAATGGCGCCGCGGCCGGCATGGTGAATCTGCAATCCGCGACGGGGATCAACGATAGCGGCCAGATCGTCGGCTATGGGCTATCGTTCGACGGCAGCGCCACGCACACCCACGCCTTTCTGTTGACTCCCATCGTGTCGGCGGGCGTGGTGGCGCAATCACCAAGTCAGACCGTAACGGCCGGTAATCCGGCGACGTTCAGCGTCAGTGCGATCGGGACGGCGCCCATTACGTACCAATGGATGCACAATGGAACACCGATCAACGGGGCCACGGCGGCGAGTTATGCGATCTCGGCGGTCCAGGTGAGCGACTCCGGAGCGTACACGGTGGTCGTCACGAATCCGGGCGGAGCGAACGTCAGCCGTGTGATGAATTTGACCGTGAATTTCGCACACGAGGCCACTTACCTAAATGCGTGGAGCTACTCCAACCTGTGGGATGGATCCAACCCCTGTGAAGCGGTCGCCTATGACGGGACCGGCTTCGTCGCGGTGGCGGCGAATGGAGCGATTTCGAGCAGTCCCGATGGAAACAGCTGGACGGCCGTGGTCGATGCCGGGTCGGCGTGGGGCCGGCTCAACGCGATCGTTTCTCTGGGCGGCACGGCCGGTCTGGTGGCGGTCGGCGACGGCGGGGCGATCGTGGCGATCTCGAGTTCGACCCTGCAGACCACCCTGCAGGCTTCCGGCTCCACCACGCGATTGACGGGCATCGCGACGGGAGCTGGTCGGTTGGTCGCGGTGGGCGATGCCGGAACTATCCTCGAGGTCGGGGTGCAGGGCGGGACTTGGATGCCCGCGGTCTCCGGCACAACGGCGAATCTTAACGCGATCGCCTACAGCGGCGCGATCTTTGTCGCCGTCGGAGACGCCGGGACGGTGCTTACGTCGACCGACGGGACCACTTGGACGGTCGAGGCGATCGCTGGGTCGCCGACCCTCGTAAGCGTGGCCTACGGCTCCTGGGGATTTGTCGCGGTCAGCGCCGCCGGTTTGATCTATGAATCGAGCGACGGAGTCGCCTGGACGGTGCGATACTCGACCGGGGGACCCCCGTTGGACACCATCGCCTACGGCAATGGCACGTTTCTGGCGACGGGCACGGTGGGGACTGAAGTCATTTCGTTCGATGGAGGCCAGACCTGGCAATCGGCGGCGACCAACTTTGAGGGACTGAACGCGACTTTCGGCGCCGGCGAATTCGTCATCGCGGGCCAGTACGGTAACGTGGCGGTGTCCGCACCCGCCGTGCCGGGCCAATTGGTCAATCTCTCGGCCCGGGCCGAGGCGGGCGCGGGCGACAACGCCTTGGTTGCCGGATTCGTGATCGCTGGGACCGGCGCGAAGCCGATCCTGGTGCGGGGGATCGGCCCCACCCTGGCGGCATTCAATTTGACCGGTCTCCTACCCTACCCGCAGCTCACCCTCTTCGATACGTCGGGCGCGCAGCTCGGCACCAATAGCGGCTGGGGCGGGGGCGCCCAACTGGCCCAGCTCTTCGCGCAGGTGAACGCCTTTCCCCTGTCGCCCACGTCGACCGACGCAGCGCTCGTCCAGGATCTAAGCGGAGGCTTTACCGCCCAGGTGACCGGGTTGAACGGCACGACCGGGCTCGCGCTCGCGGAAGTCTACGATGCGGCCCCGGCCAATGCGTCCGCCTATCTCGTTAATCTTTCCGCGCGAGCTCAGGTCGGCGCCGGGGCCCAGGCGCTCATCGCCGGGTTCGTGATCTCGGGAAACACGCCGAAGACCTTTCTCATCCGCGCAATCGGCCCCACCCTAGCCGGGTTTGGCATCGCCGACGCGCTGCCCGATCCCCGACTGACCCTCTTCGACGCGAACGGCGCGGCCATGCAAGTCAACGTCGGCTGGGGCGGCGCCCCATGGCTGTATGATCGCTTCGCCCAGACCGGGGCCTTTTGGCTGCCGGCCAACTCCAAGGATTCGGCGATCGTGGTCACGCTGCCGCCCGGCACGTACACGGCCCAAGTCGACGGCGCGAGCGGCGACACGGGGACCGCGCTCGTGGAAATCTACGCCGTGCCCTGAGCGCGCCGGCGAAAGTCGCGGGCCGACCTCAGGCCTCGACCCCGAGCTTTTCCAGGATCCGCTGCAGGTCCTCGTTGCCGCGGTATTCGATCACGATGCGGCCCTTCTTGGGCGTGTGCAGCACCGCCACCCGGGCGCCCAGGTGCGAGGTCAGTTTCTTTTCGATGTGCTCGACCGCGGCCGCATCCTGCGCGCGGGGGCTCGCGCGGCGGCCGGTCCGGGCGGTGCCGGACGAAGTCTTGGCTCCCTGGACGAGTTTCTCGGTGGACCGCACGCTCAGGCCCTCGGCGACCACCCGCCGACCGAGCACCGCCCGCTGCGCGGAATCCTCCACGGAGAGGAGCGCCTTGGCGTGACCGACCGTGAGAAGGTTCTTGCTGAGATAACCCTGCAATTCCGGGTCGAGCGCGAGGAGCCGCAGCGCGTTGGCCACCGCGGCCCGGCTCTTCCCCACCCGCTCGGCCGCGGCGTCCTGGGTCAGGTCAAAATCCCGCACGAGGCTGGCGTAACCGTGGGCCTCCTCGATCGGATCGAGGTTCTCGCGCTGCAGGTTCTCGATCAGGCCGAGCGCCGCCGCCGAGGCGTTGCTCGCCTCGGCCACCCGGGCGGGAATGGCCTTGATTTTCAGCTGCAGAAACGCGCGCCAGCGCCGTTCGCCCGCGATCAATTGGAAGCGTTCGCCCACCCGGCGCACGACGATAGGTTGCAGCAAGCCCTCGCTGCGAATGCTGTCCGCCAATTCGCTCAGTTCGGCCTCGGGGACTTCCCGGCGGGCCTGGTAGGGACTGGGATCGATCAGGGCGACCGGGACTTCCTGGTAGCCGGGAATGCCCGGCGGCGGCGCAGTGATCGCGGGAGCGGGGACGGCCGGAACGGCGGCGGGCGGCTTGCCGGCGGCGATCAGGCCGCCCAAACCGCGACCGAGCCTGGATTTGGGAGCGGCGGGCATCTTAGTTTTTGGCTTCAGGGATAAATAGGGTCTGGCCGATGCGGATGTGGGACGGATCGGCCAAGCGGTTGGCGTTGACGATGTCTTGGAACTTGGCGCCGGTCTTCTTGGCGATCAGGGCAAGAGTGTCGCCTTTTTGCACCACATAAGTGACGCCCTCCTTTGGAAAGTCGGTGCGGAAGCCGGTCCCGGCGGCGGCTTCGGCGCGCGCCGGCGCGCCCCCCGCGTCATGCGGCAGCTTGTCGAGCAGCGCGCTCACCTGACGCAGGGTGTCGGCCTGGGCGGCCGCCAGGCCGGATTGGAAGGTTGCGCGCAACTCGGCCTCGGCGTCGCGCAGTTGCGCGGGGCTCACCGCCTCGCGCGTTCCGCCCAGCTTCGCCCGCAAGGCCGCGTTTTCCGCCTCGAGTTGTTCGACCTGCAGGGCCAAGTCGGCCACCTTCTGCGTGAGGCCGCGAACGTCCTCGCGCAAATTGGCGACGTCGAGCGCGGAAACCGGCGGCTCCGCGGACTGCGCCCACCCCGCCGCC
>CAZWMF010000103.1:0-577 GCA_964634535.1 uncultured Opitutaceae bacterium
CAGCCTTTGCGCGAGTCCCTCGACAAGGTCGACCGCCAGATCGCCGAGATGGAGAAGAGCCGGGCCGGCGCCTACGGCGCCCTCACCGAGCAGATCAAGGCGCTCACCTCGGCCCAAGTCCAATTGCAGGCCGAGGCCGCGCGGTTGTCCACCGCGCTGCGCTCGACCAGCTATGCCGGCAGCTGGGGCGAGTTGCAATTGCGCCGGGTCGCGGAGATGGCCGACATGCTGCCCTATTGCGATTTTTCCGAACAGGAGACGGCCGGCGGCCTGCGGGCGGATCTGGTCGTCCGACTGCCGGGGGGCGGCCGCATCGTGGTGGACGCCAAAGCCCCGCTCGACTCCTACCGCGCCGCCGTGGAGGCGCCGGACGAGGGCGTCCGCGCCACGCGACTGGCGGAACACGCCGGCAAGGTCCGCGGGCACATCGATGCGCTGGGCGCCAAGAACTACTGGGAGCAATTCCAGCCGGCCCCGGAATTCGTGGTCCTGTTTCTGCCGGGCGACCACTTCCTCACCGCGGCGTTGCAGGCCGAACCCGGCCTGCTCGACCGGGCGCTCGCCCGGCGGGTGCTGC
>CAZWMF010000103.1:587-9801 GCA_964634535.1 uncultured Opitutaceae bacterium
GTTCCTCAGTGCGGCATTGGAGGCCGATCCAAATATCATGGACTTCGCCATCGACCGCAAAGTCCTGCTGGCCACGCCCACCACCCTGATCGCCCTGCTCAAGGCCGCCGCCTACGGCTGGCGCCAGGAGGCGCTGTCCCAAAACGCCGAGGAAATCAGCGCGCTGGGCCGCCAGTTGTACGATCGGATCAGCACGTTTGCCGACAACCTGGGCCGGGTGGGCGCCGGTCTCGAGGCGGCGGCCAAGAGCTACAACGCCGCCGTGGGCTCCTTCGAGCAAACCCTCGTGCCGGGCGCCCGCCGCTTCGCCGAATTGGGCGCGAAAGGGGCCAAGGAGCTGACGGCGCCGGAGGAGGTCGGCACCGGCGTCCGCGCCGTCGTCAAGAGTCGCTGAAACCCGGATATACCATGAGCAACCGCGCGCGCGTCGAACGATCCCCGGGGGCGCTCCGGCCGATTCCCGAAGGTCCGGCCGACCAAGGCGATGGATTCGCTTGAGCCCACTGCCCCGGGTCCACGAAACTCTCGGCCGAACTCGCAGTCCAACCCCTCTCTATCCTCGTCCCCCATGCCCACCGGTCCCGCCTGGTCGCAAAGAATTCGAGCCGAAATCGGCCGCGCCGTCATCGGACAGGACGCCGTGATCGAACGCGTGCTGGTGGCGCTGCTCGCCAACGGCCACGTCCTGCTCGAGGGCATGCCCGGGCTGGCGAAGACGCTCCTGGTCAAATCGGTCGGCGCGGCCTTGGGCGTGAAGTTCGAGCGCATCCAATTCACCCCCGACCTGCTGCCGAGCGACGTGGTCGGCACCATGATCTTCCAGCCAAAAACCGGCGAATTTCGGCCGCATCATGGGCCCATATTCGCCAACCTGGTCCTGGCCGACGAAATCAACCGCGCCCCGGCCAAGGTGCAAAGCGCGCTGCTCGAGGCCATGCAGGAACGGCAAGTGACGCTGGGCGGCAACACCCTGCCCCTGCCGAGCCCGTTCTTCGTCATGGCCACGCAGAATCCGGTCGAACAGGAGGGCACTTATCCCCTGCCGGAAGCGCAAACCGACCGGTTCCTGTTCAAACTGCTCGTGGACTATCCGAGCGCGGCGGAGGAAGCCGCGATGATGCAGCGCTGGGGTGAGATCACCCGCCAGCCGGCGGTCGCCGCGGTGTCGAGTGGGGAGGAACTGCTCCAACTGCGCGCCGCCGTGGACGGGGTGCACATCGCCCCGGAGATCCAGCAGTACATCCTGGCCATCGTCCGCGCCACCCGCGGCCTGGCCGAACGCGGCCCGGCGGCCAAGCGCACCCTCCATTTCGGAGCCTCGCCCCGCGCCTCGCTCGCCCTCTACCAGGCCGGCCGGGCGCTCGCGTGGCTCCGGGGCCGCGCGTTCGTCGGCCCGGGGGAAGTGCAGGAACTCGCGCCCGACGTGCTCCGCCACCGGATCGGCCTCAGCTACGAGGCGGAGGCCGAGGAGGTCGACGCCGACCGCATCATCGCCCAAATTCTGGAAACCACCGCCGTCCCGGCCGCGCTTCCGGCCTAGTATCTTGCCCGCCGATACCGTCCCCCCCCTGGCCCTCCTGCGCCACTTGGAATGGCGCGTGCGCCATGCCGTGGCCAACGTCCTCAGCGGCGAGTATCGCTCGAGCTTCCGCGGCCGCGGGATGGAATTCGACCAGGTGGTCAAGTACGAGTTCGGGGACGACATCCGCGACATCGACTGGAATGTGACGGCGCGCCTGGGCGAGCCGTACCGGAAGAAATTCGTGGAGGAGCGCGAAGTGACGGTGCTGCTGGTTCTCGAGGACACCCCCGCCCTGCAGTTCGGCTCCGGCGCGGTATCGAAGCGGGAGGCGCAGCTCGAATTGGCCGGCTTAGTGATGCTGCTGGCCGCGGTCAATCGCGACCGGGTGGGTTTCGTCCACGCTGCGCCCGGCGCCGTGCTGGTGCGCGAGCCGGTGCGGGGCCGCGGGGCCATCCTGCACGCGGCGGCCGGCCTGCTCAGCCGGCCGGCTCCGCCGGTCGACGCTCCGCCCGGCGGCGATCCGCCCGTGCCCTGGCGCTTCCTCGCGCGCGCCGCCCCCCGGCACAGCATTCTCATCTGGCTGGGAGACTTCCCGCCGCGGCCGGCGCCGGACGGCTGGCCGCTCCTGCAGCGCCGCTATCAGACCATGGGCTTCCGGGTGGACGACCCTTGGGAGCGGGCGTGGCCCGAGCGAACCCGGATCGCGGCCTACGACCCGACCGCGGGCCGCGTGGCCACGCTCGAGGGCAGTCCGGCCGAACGGTCGGCCCAGACCGCCTGGCGGGCGCGCCGGGAGGCGGCCTGGCAGGCCCTGTTTCCCGCGCCCCTCAGCCGTCTCGTGGTGGGGACCGAGGAGAACCGCGTCGACGCTCTCGTCCGATTTTTCCACGCGCGCCTGCGTCCGGCCGCCGCCCGCTGACGCGCCCGCCCATGACCGCCCTGGCCGCCACCGGTTTCCGTCTCGCCAGCCCGCTCTGGCTCCTGGTCCTGGCCGCGATCCCGGCGATCGTCGCCCTGCGCCGGCGGCGCAAGATCCGGGTCGTCGTGGTCCCGTACGCCGCCGCCTGGTCGCGGCCGGCGGCGCTGGGCGCGGCGCGCTGGCCGCTCCTCGCGGCCCTGGCGGGGATCGCCTTGGTCGCCGTCGGCTTGACGCGGCCCCAGGAGCTTTCGGCGCGGCGCGAAACCCGCACCCAGGGCTACGATATCGTGCTCTGCATCGACCTCTCGGGCTCGATGCTCAGCGAGGACTACGAGAAGGACGGTCAGCCGCTGAACCGCCTCGACGCCGTCCGACCCGTGATCCAAGCGTTCATCGAGCGCCGGCCGGACGACCGCATCGGCGTCGTGCTGTTTTCGGGCCGCGCGTACACCCTGGCCCCGCTCACGATGGATCACGCGTGGTTGGCGCGCCAATTGACGCGGGTACGCATCGGCCTGATCGAGGACGGCACGGCGATCGGCGACGGCCTGGGCGTGGCCTTGACCCGCCTGGAACAAGCGGGCCGCGTGAGCGAGGGCCGGCGCGAAGGGGCCTTTATCGTGCTGCTCACCGATGGGGCCAACAATATGGGGACCCTCGCACCCATGCAAGCGGCCGAGATCGCCCGGGCGCGCGGCATCCCCATTTACACGATCGGCGCGGGCAAGGACGGCGTCGTGCACGTGCCCATCCTCGACGAGTCCGGAAATTTCATCATGGAAAACGGCCGCAAGCTCTACGCCACCGAACAGGCGGATCTCGATGAGCAGGCGCTGCGCGATATCTCCGGCGAAACCGGCGGGCATTTTTTCCGGGCGGCCGACACGGGCACGATCGAATCGGCGTTTCGCGACATCGATCAGAGCCAAAAGATCGAGTTCCAGGCGAAACGCACCCTGGCGACCACCGAACTCTTCCCCTGGCTGCTCCTGCCGGGCCTGGGCCTGATCGCGGTCGGCGCGTGGAAGGCGCGGTCATGAGCTTCGCCTGGCCCGCCGCGCTCTGGCTGACGCTATTGCCCGCCGCCTGGCTGGCTGCGGCGTGGCGCCGGCGCGATGGGCCGGCCGGCGCCACCCAGCCGCACCTGCTCGCGGCCGACGCGGGCCCCGACCGGGTGACGCTGACGGGCGGCCCGGCGGCCCGCCGTCCCCGTTTTCTGCTCGGCGCCGGCCTGGTCCTCGCGCTCGTCGCCTTGGCGCGGCCCCAGTGGGGTCGGGTCGACGAACCCGTGTTCAACCAGTCCCGGGAAATTCTGATCGGCCTGGACCTGTCGCGCTCGATGCTCACGCCCGACGTAAAACCATCGCGTCTGGACCGATCCCAGTTGCTCATCCGCTCGCTGCTCGACCATCTGGCCGGGGAACGCGTCGGGCTGGTCGTGTTTGCGGGCACGGCCTTCCTGCAGGCTCCGATGAGCACGGACTATGAGATCATCCGGGAATTCCTCCCCCATCTGGGCCCCGATTTCCTTCCGGTGGGCGGCACCGACTACGCGGCACTGATCGCCACCGCGACGGACGCGTTCGATTCGGGCGACGCGGACCGTTACCTGATCCTGCTGAGCGATGGCGGCGCCACCGATCCGGGCTGGCGGGCGCACATTCCCGAATTGACGGCCAAAAACATCCACGTCATCGCGCTCGGCGTGGGCACCGAAGCCGGCGGCTTCATTCCCGACGGCGCGGGCGGATTCCTCAAAGACCGGCGCGGAGCGGTCGTCCTGGCGCGGCTGGAGGCCGACAGCCTGCAGGAATTGGCCGCCAATACCGGCGGAGTCTACCGCGACGCCAGCGATTGGGTGGACCTGCCCCAGCTCCTCCGCTCGACCGTCGAAGCGGGCCGCAAGGGTGGATTCTCCGAACACGAAACCGTGCGCCAAGTCGAACGCTTCCAATGGGCGCTGGCCCCGGCGCTCGTCCTGCTGCTCTTGAGCTACTGGAGAGAGTTCCCCGTGCGGCCCCGGGCGCGGGTTATCCGCCGCCGGGTGGCCGCCGCCGGGCTCCTGGCAGCGGGCGTACTCACGGTGGTCCGCGCGGCGGCGACCGCGCCGCCCTCCGCTTCGGCGGGACAGCTGCTTGCCCGCATCGCCAACCGCCTGGCCAACGGGCCCGCCAGCCCGACGGCCGCAGACTGGGCCGAATTCGCCGAGCAGACGCGGAGCTGGGGCGAACGGCTGCAGGAGGCCAAGCAGGCCGTACCCGAAGGACCGGTCCGAGACGGCCTGGCGGCGGTCGATGCCGGACGCGCCCTCGATGGCCGAGCGGTGGATTGGAACCGCCTGGCGGCCGAACTGATGGCGCTGCTCAAACCGCCGCCGCCCCCTCCCCCGCCGCCGCCTCCGCAACCGGACCAGAGTCAAAGCAACGCGCCGTCCCCGCAAGATGCTCCGCCACCGCCGAGCGAGCAGCCGGTCGGCGGCGAAAACCCGAACGTCGATCGCTCGTCCGATCCGGCCCGCGCCAACCCGGCGCTCTCCAGCCCAATTCAGAAGCTCGACGAAGTCCGCAACGCGGATTCGCCGGCCACGCTGTTTGAAATGATCGAGAAGAAGAACCCCCACCCCCATCTGCCGCCCACCGGCGGCGAAAACTGGTAACATGCGCGTCGCGGGTCTTGTTCTCAGTATTCTCGCCGCCGCGGTCGGCGCGGCCGCCCAATCCGTCCATTGGGATCCGCCGGGCGGCACACTCGCCGTGGGCCAGACCGCTCCGCTGCAGCTCGTTTTTGCGGATTGCGACTCCAAGGAAGCGCCCGTGCCGCCGGGGGTCGACGGCCTTCGCCTGGAATATGCCGGCCGCTCCACCAATGTGGCCATGATCAACGGCGGCTATGCCCACACCGCCAACTACACATTCGCCGCCCTGCTCCTCCAACCGGCTCCCGTCACCATCCCCGCATTTGTCGTCGAGACCGACAAGGGCGCGATCACGGTGGCCGCCGTCCGCTTCGCGCCGACTGCGGCGATCGTCGGCGCCAGCGGGCGCTCCCTGGAATCGGTCGCCCGATCGGCGATCGCCGTCGCCGCAACCTCGGTCTGGACCGGCCAGGTCTTCGATCTGAATTATCAGATTGAAGCCGACAGCAGCTATTTCCCCGACATCGGCCACGGCCAGTTCGAGTGGAATTCCGCCCCGCTGATCGCCGAGGACTGGACCGGGCCCGCGCCTTTCAATCGGACCGGCGGCGGCGGCCCCTGGCTGGGCTTTGGCTACCACACCCGCGCCGTGGCCGCCAGTCCGGGGACGTTTACGCTGCACCCGGCCCGCCAATTCATTCATCTCAGCGTCGGCGTCTTCGGATTTTTTCAGCAACGCCAATATGAGCCTTTTTCCGTGACCAGCACAGCGCCCGTGCTCGAGGTGCGTCCGCTCCCGCCGGCGCCGCCCGGCTTCGCGGGCGCGGTCGGGCATTTCCGGCTGGCCGCAAAATTGATTCCGGCCACGGCGGCGGTGGGCGAGCCGATCACCTGGACCCTCGAGCTGAATGGGACCGGCAATTGGCCGCAGATCGCCGGGCTGCCCGCCCGCGCGGTTTCCCGCGACTTCCAGGTGGTCCGACCGCAAACCAAGCGGGCGCCGACCGCCGGCAAGATCTTTGATGCCACGCTCAGCGAGGACGCCGTGCTGGTCCCGACCAAACCGGGGCGGTACACTCTGCCCGCGGTCGATTTCATCTTTTTCGATCCGGCGACCGCGGCCTACCAAACCGCGTCGACCGCGCCCGTGGAGTTGGTGATTTCATCGGCGGCCGGTGCCCGCCACGGATCCGCCGATTCAACCGAATCCAGCCCTCGGACCTTGCTGGTCGCACCGGAGTTGCCCTCCGGTTTGCCGGGCGATGCCATGCCGATCGGCGCGGTCGAAGCCGGACCCTTGGATTGGATCGACCTGTTGGGCGATTGGGCCGCCGCCCTGATTCTCGTCGCGGCCGGCTGGCTCGGGCTGGCGCTTCGGCGCGCTCGCATCACCGACGCACGCCGCCCGGAGCGGGAGGCCCGGGAGCGCCTCTGCGCCGCGCTGGCCCGGATGCGCGCGGCTCCGTCCGACCCGAGCCATGGGCCCGCGATTCGTCCGGACCTCGTGAGCTGGCAGCAGGAGTCGGCCCGGATCTGGACCCTGCGCCCGGCGGCCCCGCGCCCGCAGCATTTTTCCGACGAGGAATGGCATCGGCTTTGGGCCGAAGCCGAGGATGCGCTCTATGGCCCGGAGACCGTGCTGCCGTCGGATTGGCTGGCCCGGGCCGACCGCGCGGTGCAGGCCAAGCCGACACCGCCATTCGCCGCCCGCCAACTCTTCCTCCGGCGCAATCTGTTTCCTTTTCTGATCCTGACCTTGGCGCTGGCCGGGGGTGCTCGGGCCGAGTCGCCGACGGCCGCCTACCAACGCGGCGATTTTGCCGCGGCGGAAACCGCCTGGCGGTCCGCGCGTCCCCGCGATGCGGCCGCGCGCTACGACCTCTCGCTGGCGCTTTCGCAACAGCACCGCTGGCCGGAGGCGGTCGCCGAGGCCGCCGCCGCCTTCGTGCAGCGCCCAAGCGATCCGGCCATTCGCCGCCAGTTCGCGCTCGCCTGTGAAGAGGCCGGCGTCTCCCCCGGACCGCTGGCCGCGTTCATCCATCCGGGCTGGGGCCACCGGTTCGCCCAGTTGGCCTCCCCGGCCCAATGGCAGCGGCGGCTCCTGGATGCCGGCTGGCTGACCGCCGCCGGATGCCTCGTTTTATTGGCCGCCGGTTACGGCCTGGTGCGCGCGCGCCGCCAGGTGAGCCTGATCGGCGGCGGTCTGGTCGGCCTCGCCGCCGTGCTGGCGGCGATCTCGGCCTTGAGTTGGGCCGCCTACGGCCCGGCCGCGTACGCGGACGCCGCCTTTCTCTGGCGCGCCGGCACGCTCCGGTCGATCCCGACCGAAGCCGACACCACGCAGACCACCGTCACCGTCGGCGCCGGCCTCATCGGCGCCGAGGACCGGGCGTTTCTGGGCTGGGTTCGCCTGACCTTCCCGAACGGCGAGTCGGGCTGGGTCCGCCGTTCCGACGTCGTCCCGCTGTGGAAGTAGGCGTGCCGGAGTCCACCGGCGCGCTGGGGGGACTTTCGCGAACCAGCGGTCCCCGGGTGTCGAGCGGTAGCAGACCGTGCAAAGCGCACCAGAGTCGGGGGAAGTTCTTCGGCTTCATCGCACCGCCTTAGCGCTGGACTCGTACGCGTACCAATCGACGCCACGCGAGAAGTACATCACCCCTCCGAGCGCCACGAAGAGCGCTGCCGTACCCGCCAAAAGCGCATAGTCTTCCATGCGCAATACGATGTAGAGCACGCCATACACAGCGGTAAGCAACAAGGCGATCATCCCGGCGCGAAACAGGCTGCGGAGGATCGCGGCGCTATAGGTGACCACGAGCAAGCATGAGGCGGCCGCCGCCCCCACATAGGCGGGAGCGGCGGCGGCCACCTCGCCCAAAGCCAGCAATGCCAGGTAGAAAAGACAAAGGGCCATGCCCACGAGAGCGTAATGCACCGCATGGAGCCGCAACTTCGCTTGAAGCTCGAAGAGAAAGAACGCCGAATAGATGAGCGTCATGACGAGCATGCTGTATTTGAGGGCACGTTCCGTCATCCGATATCCCTCCAACGCAATTGCCGCCGCGGCGGGAACCCTAGGCAGCCCCACCAGGGCGAGAGCACGGCGTTGACCGCGATCGTCGCGCAGTTGACTTACGAAATGCAAGGGTGCCTGCATGACGAGGATTAGGATAGCGGTGAAAAGCAGCTTGGCGGTCACGGAGTCCCGCCAACGGCCGCTCGATACAGGGAGAAGAGACGGATTTGGATTCATCACCGACATCCTGCCGGTCCTCCGTGAAGTCTTTATGAGGCGACCATGAAATCGCCGTGAAAACGGCGCATTATCCGGACCGGATGCACGACCTTCCTGCCATCCTCTTCCAGACAACCCGGAGCGGCACGCGGCTCAGAGGCGCACCAGACCGTCGACCCAATGTCCACTAACCACGACGGTGGCTACCCCCCAGAGCATCCGCCGACAGGAACTCGAGCACCGCCCGAGCGCCACCCTCCCGGCGGTTTTCCAGTGTGACGTCGCCTTGGTGCAATCGGGCGATTTCCCGCACAATACTCAATCCGAGTCCGGTGCTCTTGCGTCCGGTTCCGGGGCGGGGAAGCGAGTAAAACCGATCGAACAACCGAGGCAGGGCGTAGTCCGGCATGCCTGGCCCCGTGTCCTCGATCGTCACGTGCACCCTCCCCGCCGACTCGCCGATGGCGACGGTGATGGTTCCGCCCGCCGGGGTAAATTCGAGCGCGTTCTGGACGAGGTTGGTTACCGCTTGGGCGAGCAAAAAACGCTCGCCCCGGACCGGCCGAGCCGGCCCGGGCGTCAGATTCAGGCTCACGGCCCGCGCCGTCGCGACGCTCAGGGCGCCGGCCAATACCTCCTGCACGAGCAGTCGCAGGTCAAAGTCGAGCAGGTCGACTCGACCATGCCGCGCTTCGAGGGACGCCAACTCCAACATCCGGTCGACAATGCGTCGGATCCGGTCGGTCTCCGCGCGCAGGTTGGCCAGGAAGCGCGCCCGGTCTTCGGTGGCCCGGTTTCCGCCGGCTGGGTTGTGCTCTCGGCTGATGTCGTGTGGCCCGCTGGGGGCCTGGTTGGAACGCCCGTCGACCGGTCCGCTAGAACGCAACGAGAAGGCCGAGCTGG
>CAZWMF010000104.1:0-9792 GCA_964634535.1 uncultured Opitutaceae bacterium
GATCTTATCGATCAGAATCTTGTGCTGGCCGTCGACCAGGGGAAACCCGTCTCAAATTCGGACTGCCAAGTGAGCATAGTGATCAGGTTCGGAAAAGGGGGATTGCCAGGACCAAATCTTGTATCGGCACCGGTCGGGCGCACTGAATGCGAATTGCTCGACGAATAAGCCTGTCCTGACGAAGGGTTGATGGCCATCGATTAACCCCATTCTTGGTCCGCGCCTTTCAGGGGGTGGCGCGCCGGGCGCGGGCTCCGACCGACCGGTCCGGATGCGGTCAGGGCGCGGCGGGATCCCCGTAGAGGATGCCGCGACCATGGGTGCCGACGTAGACCCGGCCGGCCCGCTTGGGGTCGCCGGTAATCTGCAGGACCAAGCCGAGTTGGTGCTGGTCATCGTTGATGCGCACCCAAGAGGCTGCCGCGTCGTCCGAGCGGAAGAAGCCCGGTTGACCCCGCACCACGCCGGCGAGGTAGAGGGCCGGGTAGGCGCGCTCGGGGGCTGCGCGGCCGAAGCCAAACGCATGGATTTCGTCGACGCCGCCCTGCGGGTTGAAATGCAGACCCGCATCGCTGGAGTGGTACAGGCCGTCAAAGGCGGCGAGCCAGAGGTCGCCCGCGTGGGCCGGGGTGGCATAGAGTCGGTCCTGGCCCCCGCGGTTGTCGCCGCGATCGCCGGTCTTCTTCGGCCAGCCGGCCAGGACGAGCGGCTGCTCGTGAAACGTGGCCCCGGCGTCCGTACTCACCAGCAGCTTGCCGGCGAAGAGCTGCAAGCCGTAGAAGCGGTTGGGGTCGACCCGGTCGGCGATGACCCGGGTATCGACGGGCAGCCCCGGAACGCGAACCCAGGTATCGCCCCGATCCCGCGTGACGCTGGCCGGTTCGTGGCGGGGGGCCCACAGCCAGGTGCGGCCGTCGGCCGACACCGCGATGGTTCCCCAGCGGGCCCCGAGTGGCGCGTGAGGTTCCTTCCAGGTGTGGCCGCCGTCGAGGCTGTAGGCGATATTGCCGCCGGTGTGGTGGGCCGAGACCTGGCCCACCCGGACGATTTCAGCGGGAACCGGGTCGGGGCTCGCCAGGCTGCTCGTGCCGTCGAAGTAGGGGGGATGGAATTCACCATCGGGCGGAGGCCGGTCGAGGTCCCAATGGACAAAACCGCCGTAGTCGAGAACGGCCGAAATGAGCGGCGCGCCTTGGGTCGGGCTCAGAAGGTCGATGGCCACCGTCTCTTCGACGCCCGTCGCCATGACCTGCCAGGTGGTGGGCCGGCCCGAATCCATGGCCGACAAGTCGAAGGTTTCCCAGCCGCCGTACCCGGTCGTGCAGAGGGCATGATCCGAATTCGCCGGATCGATCTTGAGGTCGAAGAGCCAGTGCAGGGGCGTGGCGCTGACATACGGGGCCAGCGAGGCGTCCAGGACGCCGCCCGTGGCGAAGACCGGCTTCCAGGTGGCGCCGCCGTCGGTGCTGCGGAAAATATCGTCCTCGAAGCGTCCGCGGAGCCGATGCCCAAACGTGCTCGCGATCAGGGTTCGCGGATGCCGGGGATCGACCGCGACCGCGGCGTAACCAAAGGGCCGTCCGTCCGCGCCCGGCCGGATTGGGGTGATGTCGGTCCATCCGCCGGTGCGTGGGTCGAGTTTCCAGACGCCGCCGTCCTTCATCGGCGATGGGCCGGGGCTCGTGCCGTAGGATAGGTAGAGCGTTCCGTCGGAGGCGAGCACGCCATGCGTGGGCCGGTATTCCCGGGGCGCTCCGTCGACCGGGGTCCAGGTCGATCCGCCGTCCCGGCTGCGGAAGAGATTGGGCCGGCCGAGGAGCGAAACGCCGGCGTAGAGGGTGGAGCTGGGCGTGCCCGAGGTGGGATCGAACAGGATGAAGATAATGCCGCTGCCGCCGCGCCAGCGCGCATGCGGACCGGCCGGTGTTTCCGTGACATCGGGGAAGCCGGCGATCCGGGTCCAGGTTTGGGCCCGATCCCGGCTAGTCCACAGCCCGTCGTGGCGCGTCCCGAGCATCAGGATGCGACCGTCCCGGGGGTCGACCGCCAGGCGCTCGCCGTTGCCCCGACCGTCCTCGTTGCCGCCGAACTTGAACGGCAGGTCGATCCGGTCGAACGATCGGCCGCGGTCGTGGCTGCGCAGGATGGCGCCGTTGGGCGTTTGCGGGGAGGTGTAGGTGCCGCAGGCGAGATAAACCAAATCGGCGTCCGCCGGGTCGACGGCGATGCTTTCGACGCCCATGAGGTTTCGATCCGCGTAGGACATCCAGTCGAGGATCGGCTCCCAGCGGTGGGCCGGCTCGCTCCAGCGGTAGGCGCTGCCCATGTCCGTGCGGGCATAGCGCACGCCGGGGGCGGTGGGATGGAAGATGATGCCGTCGACGAATCCGCCGCCGACGATCTGCACGTTTTTCCACGTGTAGGGGATCGTCGGGGTCGGCTGGGCCGAGGCGATCGCGGCCAGGAGGAGGCCGCCGGCGAGGCCGGCCCGGATGGCGCGACCGAGGCTTGCGGCGGGGCGGGAGAGGCGGGCGGGCGGGCGGCGGACGCGGCCGTGCGTCATTGGGGAGTCAGCACGACGAACGAGTGGGCCGGCAGGTGGAAGGCGAAGGCCAATTGGCCATCCTCCGGGGTGCCGGCGAGGGTTTCGCCGGTGGCGGCATTGCGCAGGACGGCGCCGGCGCCGTGGGTCACCACGCGAACGTCGGCTGCCTCATCGCGAAACGATTCGACGACGAGCGCGTGGTTATCGTAGGCCAGGAGCGCGACGCGGCTCGGCCCCTCCAGCCGGGCAAAGAAGTCGCCGGACACGGTCGCGCGGATCTCGTTCAGAACGGGGGTCGGATATTGGTAAAGGTCGGCAAAATTGTCGGGGATGGTGAGGACATACAGGCGGCCGGTGCCGTAGCTCGCATAGTGCAGGATCGGATAGCCCAGACCATGGGTCATGCTGCTCAAGAGTTCCCAACTGTCGTTGGTCGTGTAGTGGAGTTCGGGAATCGTGATATCGACCGGCAGCTTCAGATGCCCGAGGCGGCGTCCCCAGATCTCATGGGTGGTCGAGACCTCCGGCCCCACGGTGAGATCGACCAGGCCGCGAAAGCCCCGGTCCTGGATCGCGCGCAAGAGACCGGTCGTGACGACGACGGTCTTGCCCGCGAGCAGGTGCTGTTTGATCTTGGCGACGATGCTCGGGTCCTGGGCCGCGTCCGCGGTCAGGAGGACGGTCGGGGCGTCGGCGGGGAATTCGGGATAGAGGTCGATCGGGATGCCAACCATGCCGAGGTAGTTGTGCAGGAAGTCCTCGCCGCGGGCGTGGTAGGGCCGGTAACTCTTGATGCCGATCGGCCGGCCGAGCTGGGCCACGAGCGGATCGATCTGTTCGAGGGCGTGGGCGGCGACCGCGGCGAAGGTCGCGGCCGGGACGCCCGGCACCGGGGCGGTGGCGCGGGCAAAGTCGAAACTCGTGCCCTGGCCCTGCCAGGGCGCCCGATCCGACGGCTGGACCGGATCGAGGAGCTCGTTCAGGGCAAAGAGCATGATTTCCGGAGCCTTGGCGAACATCGTCAGCCAGAGCTGTTCGGCGTAGCGGTCGGCGTAAATCCGGTCGCCGGTGTCCACCCAGCCGCCGCCGTTGCCGCCCGGCTTGATGTTCTCGAAATACCGCACCTGCATGTAGCTCTGGTACGGTTGGAGGTGCTGGGGATTGTAGACGGAGTCCCGGGTCTCGGTGCCCGTGTAAATCTCGTCGAAGAGCTTCGGCTGCACCTCGAGGTTGTATCCCATGCCCTGAAAATGCTCATACCAATTGGGGTATTTGATGATCACCCGGACCTTGGGATTGACGCTGCGGGCCACCTTGAGCACCAGGTCGCGCGACACCTCGGCCATGAGCCCCAGGCGAAAATCGGTCCAGGAGCGGTCCCCCTTTTGCGCGATCGCGCTCGCGCTCTTGCTCGAGGTGAAGAAGAAATCGTCGAGGATGAATTCGTCGAACGCGCGGGCCGTGGCCGCGACGATTTCCTCGAGTTTGGCCCGGTCGTCGGGGTTGGTGTAGTCGAAGGTTTCGAAGCGTTTGGCCTCGTTCTTCACCGTGGCGATCCCGCCCGCGACGGCGATGCCCTTGGCCGCGAAGAACGCCTTGGCCTGGCGCAGGGTCTCCGGGACGACGATGATGAGATCGCGGTGAACCTCCAGGTAGACTTTGTCGACTTTCAGCTGCTTTTCGACGATGGCCCAATTCGTCCGCAGCCATTCCGGGTCCTTCATTTTTCGGACCTCGTAGGCCCGGATATAGACCGCGACCCGAAAACTTTGGTATTGGGCGGCGGTCAGATCGACGGCGCTGAACATAAGGGCGAGGGCGAGTCCCAGGAATTTCCAAGGCATAGGCGATAGGGATGAAACGACGAACCGGTCGGAGGCGGAATGGGGGGCTGCGGCGCGAACGAGCCGCGGGCCAAGCGGGCGACCGTTCATCCGATCGGCCGATTGTGGAATTGCGCCAGGAGATCGGCAACCGTCGCTTTGCGCTTGCTAAAGAATGGCGGGGCGGCCGACCGCTCGGCCGGAGTCGGTCGCTCTGGGTCGGGTGCAGATTCTCGACCGCGGCCGGGCGGCGTCCCGATTCGGGCGCCTGGGTCGGTCCGTCTGCGCCGGTTCGTTGTGCGGCCGGGTTCCGCTCGGATGTGCGCTTCTTGTCAGAAGGTCCGCAAAACCGATACGGGAATCTTGGCTTTCGCGGTTTCGGCGTTCGTATTGTACTTGTATATAATGACTTAAAACGCGCCGCGGCGCGGCGGACGCCCGCGCCTGGCAGT
Organism: uncultured Opitutaceae bacterium; assembly: GCA_964634535.1. Classification (GTDB taxonomy): domain Bacteria; phylum Verrucomicrobiota; class Verrucomicrobiia; order Opitutales; family Opitutaceae; genus Palsa-1447. Next base: position 4,821 of record CAZWMF010000104.1, read on the forward strand.
ATAATGCAAGTTTGCAAAGGCCGGGCCCATTGCGGACGCTGGCCGGATGCTGGCGAATGTATCCGAGCCGGTGATTGCCAAATACCATGCCCTGCGGGAGGCCTTGCGTCCCAGTCTCCAAGGCGGGCTGATCGTGGCGTTTTCGGGCGGGATGGACAGTGCGTTTCTTGTGTGGAGCGCGGAGCAGGAGCGGAGGTCGGCGGGCGGGCGCCTGCTTGCGGTCACCGCGCTCAGCGCGAGCCTGGCCCAGGCGGAAAAAAGGGATGCGGAGGATTTTGCACGATGGGCCGGAGTGGACCATCGCTGGGAGACGAGCGCGGAACTGGCGAATCCGGACTACCTGCGCAATGACGCTTCGCGCTGCTACCACTGCAAGACCGAGCTTTTCCGGCTGACCGGGCAGATCAAGGCGGCAGAAGGCTATGCCTTCGTTGCCTACGGTTATAACGCTTCGGACCGAACGGATTTCCGGCCGGGCCACCGCGCGGCCCTCGAGCATGGCGTGCTGGCGCCGCTGGCCGACGCCGGACTCAGCAAGGAGGACATTCGCGCATTGATGGGCGAGTTTGCACTGCCGCTGGCGGAGAAGCCGGCCAGTCCCTGCCTGAGTTCCCGGCTCATGACCGGGGTGGCGGTGACTCCGGAAAAACTGCGGGACGTCGAGGCGTTGGAGTCGATTTTGCGCGGACGGGGCGTGCGCGTGGCCCGGGTCCGGCTCCACGAGGACGGTCGGCGCCGATTTTTGCGGATCGAAGTCGATCCCGCGGAGATGGCCGCGGTGCTGGCGGCCCGGGGCGAGCTGCTCGCGGCCGGCCAGGCGCGCGGCTATGCGCACGTCCTGCTCGATTTGGCCGGTTATCAGACCGGAGGCGCGCGGTTGAACGGAGGCCGGTGATGGGCGAAACCGACATGATGGATTTATTGGCGGCGGTGGCCGCGGGGACGGTTTCCGCGCGGGAGGCGCTGGGCCGGCTCAACGCGGGACCGTTTCGGCGGACGGATTTGGGGTATTCCCAGCCGGACCATCATCGCCGCCTGCGGCACGGCTTGAACGAGGTCGTGTACGGCGAGTCGAAGACGGCCGAGCAGATCCTGGGCATTGTCGCCGAATTGGCGGGCGCGGACCGGCCGGTGCTCGTCACGCGCCTCCAGCCCGAAAAGCTCGCGGCCTTGCGCGAACGCTATCCGGACGGCCGGGCCAATCCGGTGGCGCGCACCTTCATCGTCCACGCGCCCGTGCCGGAGGCGGCGGTGCCGGGGACCCCGCATGTCGCGATCGTCGCCGCGGGCACGAGCGACCTGCCGGTCGCCGAGGAAGCCGGCGAGGTCTGCGTGGCCATGGCGACGCCGCATTTGCGCATTTGCGACGTGGGCGTGGCCGGGCTTCATCGGATCTTGGGGGTGGTCGACACGCTGCAGGCCGCCACGGCGGTCGTGGTGATCGCCGGGATGGAGGGCGCCCTGCCGAGCGTGGTCGCCGGGTTGGTCGGCCGGCCGATCATCGCGGTGCCGACGAGCGTCGGCTATGGGGTGAGTTTTGGCGGCGTGACCGCCTTGCTCGCGATGCTCAACTCCTGCGCTCCGGGCGTCACGGTCACCAACATCGACAACGGCTTTTCCGCCGGGTTTGCCGCCTGCCAAATTGTGCGGGCGGCCCGAGCGGCGGCCCTGGACCATGAGCGAAGCGCTCTACCTTGAAAGCGTGGCCGGCGTGGCCGGCGACATGTTTGTCGCGAGTTTCGTCGACGCCGGCATCGTGTCGGCGGCCGAGTTGAACGCGCTGCCGGCGCTGGTCGGCCTGGCCGGAGTCGGCGTGGTGGTGTCGCGGGTCAGGCGGGCCGAAATCGCGGGCACCCACGTGCGCGTGACTTCGAGTTTGGCGGGCGAGCCGCCGCCTCACCCGCACCCGGACGATGCGCAGGTGCTTCCTTTCCCGGGAGACCCGGCGCCGACCGGTGAGGCGCGCGCGGGATTGGGATCGGCTTCGACCCACCCGCTGGCCAATCCGACGCCCACCGCACCCGCCTCCGACGGGACCGCGGAATCCGCCGGCGTGGTCGACGTCCATCTCGATTTGGCCCGGGGCGCCCATCTGGGAGGGCACGCCCACTATGCCGATATCGACCGCCGACTGGCCGAATCGGGCCTGGAGGCGCCGGTGAAGGAGCGGGCCCGCCGGATTTTCCGGTTGGTGGCCGAGGCGGAAGCGGCGGTGCATGGCTCGGCCCTCAACACGGTCGACTTTCACGAAATCGGCGCGGTCGATTCGATCCTCGATGTGGTCATGGCGGCGTATTGCCTGGGCAAAATCGGGTCGGCGACGATCTACGCCTCGCCGATCCGGCCGGGGCGCGGGTTGGCCCGCATGGCCCACGGCACCTATCCGATACCGCCGCCGGCCTCGCTGCGGTTGCTGGCCGGACTGCCGGTGGCGCCGACCCCGGCCGGGATCAGCCGGCCCAACGTCGAGTTGTCGACCCCGACCGGCATCGCGATCCTGAAGTCGATCGAACCGAAGTGGGTGGACGAGTTGCCGGAGGGAATCGTCCGCGGTCAGGGCGTCGGGGCGGGCACGATGGATTTGGGGAGCTTTCCGAATGTGTTTCGGTTGGTACGGCTGGAGACGGCTTCGCCGTCGGGCGGCGCCGAATCCTTCGAGCGGGATCGCGTGGTCGAAATCGCCTGCAATATCGACGACGACACGGCCGAACACGTGGCCTGGCTGGCCGCCCAACTGTTGGAGCGCGGCGCCTTGGATGTGTGGCTCACGCCATTGACCGGCAAGAAGGGCCGGCCGGCCGTCGGTTTGTCGGTGCTGGCCCCCGAGGCCGGATGGGCGGCGTTGGCGGCGTGGATCCTGGAAAATGGCACGACTTTCGGCGTGCGGCACCGGCCCTGGGATCGGCTGATCCTGAACCGCCGTTTCGAGCGCCGCGACACGGCCCAGGGCCCGATCACCTACAAGGTGGGAATGGCCAAGGACGGCCGCGTCCTCAAGGCGAAGGCCGAGTACGAGGAGCTGCGGCGGACCTGGGAAGACCCGGCCCGGCCTTAGTTGGGGAACGCCCGCGGAGGGGCGAAGTCCCGGTGCGCACCGGGCGACGTCCCGCCGCACGAAGCCAGCGGTCGGGCCTCCCCGGACGCCGATTCCAGCCCGGCGTCGGGTCGCTCCTCGCCGAACGCGGGCGTCGTCTAGGCCAGGCGCTGGGCCGCGTCGCGCATCAGGTCGCCGATCGGCAACTGGCGCGGGCAGGCGCGCTCGGCCGCGGCGTAGTCGAGTTGGGGCAGCGCGGCCCGGACGTCCGCGGGCAATTCGGCAAAGAGCGCGCGGGCGTCGAATTCGCCGTGGCGCTGCTGATACATGAGAAAGCGCAGGACGTCGCGCACGGGCGGCTGCCCGGCGATCGCCGGCTCGCACAAGTGGCTGCACCCGGCGCAGTAGGCGGTGGCGGTGGCATCGGCATGGCGGCGCAGCAGGTCGCGCTGGGCGACGGACAGGGACGACTGCTTCAGCGCGGCGGCCAGATTCTGGTGCAGCACTTTCAAGTTGGGCATCTGTACGCAGGCGACGGCGATCCGGGGGTCGTCCATCACGGCGCGCAGCTTGGCCTGGCCGGGCGTGAAGCCCAAGCCGGCGAGCGCATTGAGCAGGGCGGCCTGCGCCGGCGTGTCCGTCCCGTGCCGCTCGCCTTGGGTCTTCATGGCGGTCAGGGCCACGCCCGAGGCGACGCACGCGTCGATCGCGGCCTTCATCCGGGGCGTCTCCATCAGCCGGTAGTTGTAGGTGAACATGACGGCGTCGAGCCACCCGAGTTGGGCGGCGCCCGTCAGGCAGTCCTCCATGTTGCTGTGGGTGCTGAAGCCGAATGCGCGGATCTGGCCATTCTTCTTCGCCGCCTCGGCCCAGGCCTTGATTTCGGCCCGGTCGACCCGGCTGATATCGTCCATGCCGTGCAGGAAATACAGGTCGACGTGGTCGGTATGCAGCCGGCTGAGCGATTGGGCGAGCAGGCGCGTCATGTCCTCGGCGCTGCGCGCTCCCGAGGCCTTGGTCACGAGGAAGATATCTTTGCGCGCGTCGGGATGCTTGGCGAAAAACGCGCCGATGCCGATTTCGCTGTTGCCGTTGGCGTAATTGACGGCGGTGTCCCAGTAGTTGATCCCGTTTTCCAGGGCGCGGTGGAGGATGATTTCGTTATCCGCGATGTCGAACATGCAGCCGAGGCCGAGGATCGGCACGTCGGCGCCGGTTTTGCCGAACTTGCGGCGGGGCATCGCGGCGGTGGGTCCGGCGGCCCATCCGGTTTTAGGCAGGAGCAGGGCTCCGGCGCCAAGGACGGCGGAGGTTTGCAGAAAGCGGCGGCGGGAGAGGTCGGTGGACGTGGTTTTCATAGGGTGGAATGGGCAGAGGGTTGGCCGGCGCCGGTGGCGAGCAGCACGGCGTGGCGCGGGTCGCGGGTTTCGTTGTCGGCGGTGACGCGAATGGCGCGCAGGCCGTTCATCGGGCATTCGTGCTCGCAGACGCCGCAGCCGATGCAGCGGGACGGATCGACCATCGGTCGCTGCAGGCGGATCTGCACTTCGACGGTCGCACCGGGTGCGAGGGGACCGGGCGGGAGGGAGGCGGGCTCGAGGGTCAGGGTATCGGCGGTATTGGCGACGATGTTCCGGCCGCGGGCCTCGCCGGGCAACCGGCAGGCGTAGTCGCCGGAGGCCAGCTGGCCGGGCGCCATCGGGGCGCCGCGCAGCTGCAGGACGGCGCCGTCGACGGCCACCAGTTCGAAGACGCCGTCGCGCACGGTCTGCTCGATTGGGGATACGTAGATGGCCTTCGGGGTGACCGGACAGTTCTCCTGGCAGACGATACACGGCCGATCCATCGCCCAGGGCAGACAGCGGCCCCGGTCGACCGAGGCCAGGCCGACGCGCACGGGACCGGTCGAAGCAAAATCGCCCTGGCCGCCTTTTTCAT
>CAZWMF010000105.1:0-9752 GCA_964634535.1 uncultured Opitutaceae bacterium
GCCCGAGGCGAGCAGCAGGTAAACCAGGATCAAGACCTCGCACACACCCGCGAGCACGGTCCCGGTCCAGCTGAGGATCGACGTGGCGACATGCTCGTCCCGGACTTCAACCGTGGGCGTTTGGATTTGCGCCTTGGCCTTCTCGGCGTCGGTCGCCCCGAGGTCGCTGATCGCCGCCAGGGCGCGGCTGACGCGTCCGGCCCGCGGGAAATGGGTCTGCGCCCGGTGCCGGAGTTCGGCCATGTGCTGCGGCGCTTCATTCATCCACCGCAAAGCGGGCTGGCCCACTTCAAAGAACCCCACGCCGAGCGCGGCGACCGAGCAGCAGAACACGATGGCAGCCGCCAGCGCCGTCGGAATCCGAAGGAGGGAGGCCCAGCGCATGAACGGCCGCAGCACCATCGTCGCCATGGTCGCCAGGAAAATGGGCATCACCACCGCGCGCGCCCAATAGAAAAAGGCAATCGCGCCCAGCCCCACCAAAGCGACCGAGAGGCCCGCCGCCCCAATCCGCGCTCGATCGCCCGCCGCGGCCGGCGGCGGTTCGCGCCCAGCCGCGAGGGCTTGCCGGGCAGGAGGGATCGGATTTGTCCGCATCGTCAGCCGGCCACGCCGCGGCCCGGACTTCAGCCCCGCGTGGGTCGCCCGAAGCGGCGCTCCCGCGTGCGGGCAGCCTGCTGCGCGCCACGCGAGCGGGTCGGCGATGGCTGCTTTTGCCCGGATCCCACGGCCAAGTCCCACCGGGCCTTCCGCCGGGTCGACGGCGATTCGGCGCCCTTGGCCGGCACCCCCAGTTTGACGCCGTGGCGCCGGGCTTCGGACAGCCCGATGGCGATGGCTTGCTTGCGGGAGCGAACATTCCCGCTGCCCTGCTGGAAGCGATGCATTTCTTCACGCACGTACTCGCCCGCCTGGGTCGTCGGCTGCTTGCCTTGGCGCGCCGCGGCGCGCGCCCGTTTCATCGCGGTTGCGGTGGGCATGATCCCGAGGGGAAACCTTACTCGCGCGACCGGCCAAACATCAGCCCGACTCCCCCGATCACGATGCCCGCTGCGCCGAGGACGATCAGCCAAATCGACTTGTCGGTGGGGCTGCCGGTCAAGGTATTGGAGACGTTGGAGACGGCGGAATGGGAGGCGTTCAATCCGAAGACCAGCAGGAGGACGCCGACGACGAGTAACGCAATGGAGAGTGCCTTGTTCATATGGGTTTTGAGGGAAGGGTGGAGGCGAGATCGAACCACCTGCGCCCCTAACTTAGTACGCCAATCCGACGATTGGTGCCCGCTCAACGGTCAACTCGTCAAACCCAGGGTTCCAAGCGGGCCGTCCGCCAGCCCGGAGACTCGAAGTTTGTGGTGAAAGCTTTGGGATATTTTGCATTTCGAGGCCCGACCACGCGGTCAGCCCATTCTCGGCCGCCGCCCGTCTATTGACACCGGTGCCGAATCGGATCAGGTGACAGCGAACTGAGGTATGAGGATTCCCGAGTCCAGTCCGTTGACTGAAAAGCCCGCCCACCGCTTCAGCGCATCGTCCCCCGGCCGCAAGATCTCGTGGAGCTAGGCCAAGGCCGATCAACGCATCCGGGAAAGCTGAACCGCACGCTCGCATGCCAACCGAATGGTCAATTGGGCAGGTGAACGTCCTGGTGTTCTCCAGCGTTCCCAATTTGATCGAAATGGGGCGCTTTCTTAAAGGCACCGCCGGGCTTCCCGTCGAGGCGCAAGGGCGAATTCTGTTTTCCAAGGAGGGGAAGCCTTCCCCTTTATTCTGTGTCCGGGGCACGCCCGAGGACGTTTCAAGGGCCCTCGTCGCATTTTTTGAAAGCCGGCCCAAGAGATTTCATCTGGCGGTGGTTGGCGAGGAAGCGAAGATTGCCGCCGAAGACTATTCCGTCGACCAACTCGCGGCGCTCATTCGTCGATCGCGCCGATTGCTCCTGACAAATCCAACCCCGCTATGACGGGAGCGGCGCCGCCCCTCCTTCGAGTCGCTGGGCGCCGGGGGCGGTAAATCCCCAGTCAAGAGATCAGCCGGAAATAGTCTAAGCGGATGGATAATAAACCACTATAAAGAATTACCACCCGCTCGCCGGAATAGCTCGCGCCGGCGACGGGGGAACGGCCACCGCTTTTTGAGTACAATGGTCGGCAGTCATGTCGATCGGCCTGCGGATTTATAGCCTGACCCCGGAATCAGCCGCCACGGAAAGCGAGCCGCCGCCGGCCTGGGAAGCGATTGCCGCGATGGGGTTCGACACGGTGCATCTGGCCGGGGCCACGACGGAATGGGGCGGCGCGGCCACGGATGCGGGGCTGCGACTGATGACCGATGTGGTGCCGGACCGACCACTGGCTCCGCAATTCACGGAAGCCATTCGCCAGGGGGTCCGCGCGTTTCGCTGCCGGGCGGCCCACGCGATTTCCCGCTCCGACTGGCGCAGCGTGCTCCGGGCCGCGCGGCGCGAGGCCCCGGACAGCCTCTTCTGCGCCGATGCGCTGGGCCGGCCGGTGCAGGACCTCTGGGCCTTGGAGGGGGCGGGCTTCGATTTTCTCTTCAGCAGCGTCGCTTGGTGGAATGGACGCGACCCGTGGTTTCTCGAGCAGGCGCCCATCTTCCAACGCGTCGCGCCCTCGGTGGGCTTCCCGCTGTTCCATTCGGGAGAAACCACGGCCGAGCGGGAGCGGAAGTATCTCATGGCCGCGGCGCTCTCCAGCGCCCTCTTCGTGCGCCGGGGTTACGAACAGCCCGGAGACGAAGGGGGTGATGAACTGCGCGCCTTCATCGCGGAGACCAATCGGCTGAAGACGCTCTTTCCCACCCTGGCGCGCGAAGGCAGAATCCAGCCCGCCGGACCGGGACCGGCCTCTCCGATCGTTTCGCTCGTCCGCTCGGAGGAGTCGGGCAAGACCGCCGCGATCCTCCTCGTGAATACGGGAGCCGCGCCCGCGGAGACCAGCCTGGATGTGAGCCTCCTCGCCTTGGACGGGTTTCCCGCGGGGGGCTACGAAATCGCCGAGGCGACCCCGGGCCAAGCCAGGGCGAAGACGGTCCCCCCGCGCCTGCGCGTCGAGTCGGGCGCGGCCCGGCTCTTTCTTGTGCGCGCCCGCGAGTCGTGGTCGGAGACTCCCGGCCCGCTCCCGGCGCCGGGTGCCCCTCCGCCCCGGATCATCATTGAGGCGATCCAGCCCGAGGTCGATGGCGGACGGTTCCCGGTCAAACGCATCGTCGGCGACACGCTCGTCGTGACCGCCGACATCTTTCGCGACGGCCACGACCTCATCAAGGCGGTCCTGAAAGTCCGGCCGCCGGGCGAGCCCGACTGGTCGGTGAGCCCCCTGCGACCCGTCGGCAACGACCGCTGGGAAGGCCGGGTCGAGCTCCGGTCGGCCGGCCGGACCCAGTATGCCATCGAGGCCTGGACGGACGCCTTCGGGTCCTGGCGCGAGGCGCTTCTCACGAAACGGGCGGCGGGACAGAGCCTGGTCCTCGAGCTCGCGGAGGGCCGCCGTATCGCAGAAACGGCCGCGCGCCGCGCCGCGGGCCCGCTGCAAGCGCGGCTGAAGGCGCGTCTCGCAACCTTCGACCAGCTCCCGGGAGATGAAATGACCCGGGCGGACTATCTCAGCTCCGCGGTCTTGCTCGCCGAACTCGCGCAGACACCTCCCGCGCCGGATCGTGTCGTCTCGGCCGAGCGCCCGCTCACGGTGGACCGCCCGCAAGCCCGATTCTCCAGCTGGTACGAAATGTTTCCGCGCAGCCAGGGCCGGGAACCCGATCGCCCGGCCACGTTCTTGGATTGCGAGCGGCGACTGCCGGAAATCGCGGCGTTGGGTTTCGACGTGGTCTATCTCGTTCCGATCCATCCGATCGGCGAGCGCAACCGCAAGGGCAGAAACAATCAACCCCACGCCGAACCCGGCGACCCGGGCAGCCCGTACGCGATCGGCAACAGGCATGGCGGCCATACCGCGGTCGATCCGGCGCTCGGCTCCCTGGACGATTTTCGCCATTTTCAACGCGAAGTTCGCGCGCACGGCATGGAGTTGGCCCTGGATTTCGCCGTGCAATGCGCGCCGGATCACCCATGGGTGAAGGAGCACGCGGCGTGGTTCCGCCGCCGGCCCGACGGGTCGATCCAATTCGCCGAGAATCCGCCGAAGAAATACGAGGATATTGTCAATCTGGATTTCGACCAGCCGGACTGGCGCGCGCTTTGGGAGGCCCTCCTCGAGGCCGTGCGCTTCTGGATGGGGGAGGGGGTCCGGATATTCCGGGTCGACAATCCCCACACCAAGCCGGCGCGTTTCTGGGAGTGGCTCATCGGGGAGGCCCAGGCCTCCGATCCCGGGGTGCTCTTTCTGGCCGAGGCCTTCACCCGGCCGAAGATGATGCGCCACCTGGCCAAGGCGGGCTTCACCCAGTCGTACACTTACTTCACTTGGCGCAACACCAAGTCTGAGCTGACCGACTACCTGACGGAGCTGACGCGGACCGAGGCGGCGGAGTATTTTCGGCCCAATTTCTTTCCGAATACGCCCGACATCCTCCCCTCCTTTCTGCAGGTCGGCGGCCGCGCCGCCTTTCGGATCCGCCTGGTTCTGGCGGCAACCCTGTCCGGAAACTACGGTATCTACAACGGGTTCGAGCTCTGCGAGGCCCGGGCGCTTCCCGGACGAGAGGAATACGCGGACTCGGAGAAATACGCGCTCAAAGTCTGGGATTGGGATCGCCCCGGCCATATCAAAACCGACATTGCCCAGCTCAATGCGCTGCGCCACGCCTGCCCGGCCCTGCAGCGGCTGGACAATCTGCGCTTCCACGAATCGAGCCACGACGCCGTGCTCTTCTACGGAAGGACGGGGCCGGGAGGGGAGCGGGTGTTTGTCGCGGTAACGCTCGATCCCTTCCACCCGGTCGAGACCGAGATCGTCTTTCCGCTCGCCGACATGGGCCTGGGCGGCGAAGCCGACTTCGCGACCGATGAACTATTCTCCGGCTGGCGGCAGGTCTGGCGGGGAGCGCGGCACACGATCGTGCTCAATCCCGCCGCGCAGCCGGCGCTCGTCTGGAGTCTCCTATGAAGGCCGCCCCGCCGCTCGACCCATTGTGGTACAAGGATGCGGTGATCTATCAGCTCCACGTCCGCTCCTTTTTCGATGGAAACAATGACGGCGTCGGCGACTTTGGCGGACTGACGGCCAAGCTCGACTATCTGCAGAATTTGGGCGTGACGGCGCTCTGGCTCCTGCCGTTTTACCCCTCCCCGCTGCGCGACGACGGGTACGACATCGCCGACTACCGGGGCGTTCATCCGGCCTATGGCACGATGGCGGAATTCCGGCGCTTCGTGCGCGAGGCGCATCGCCGCGGCCTGAAAGTGATCACCGAACTCGTCATCAATCACACCTCCGACAAGCATCCGTGGTTTCAAAAGGCGCGCCGGGCGAAACGCGGGAGCCGCGCCCGCGATTTCTACGTCTGGTCCGATACCGACACCCGCTACCCGGATACGCGGATCATCTTTCTCGACGCCGAAAAATCGAATTGGGCCTGGGACCCGGAAGCCAGGGCGTACTACTGGCACCGCTTCTATTTCCATCAGCCCGACCTCAATTTCGACAATCCGGCGGTCTTGAACGCCGTCATCCGCGTGATGCGCTACTGGCTGGATTGCGGCGTCGATGGGCTCCGGCTGGATGCCGTGCCCTACCTGTGCGAGCGCGACGGCACGATCAACGAGAACCTGCCGGCGACGCACGCGGTCCTCAAGCATCTCCGCTCGGAGGTCGACGCCCGCTATCCCGCAAAGATGCTCCTCGCGGAGGCGAACCAATGGCCGGAAGATGTGCTGCCGTACTTCGGGAATGGGGACGAGTGCCATATGGCGTTTCATTTCCCTCTCATGCCGAGGCTCTACATCGCGCTCGCGCAGGAGGACCGCCACCCGATCACCGACATCATGCGCCAGACGCCGGACATCCCGACCTCGGCGCAATGGGCGATCTTTCTGCGCAATCATGACGAGCTCACGCTCGAAATGGTCACCGACCGGGAGCGCGATTACCTTTGGAATTTTTACGCCCGCGACCCGCGGGCCCGGATCAATTTGGGCATCCGGCGGCGGCTCGCCCCGTTGGTCGACAACGACCGCCGCCGCATCGACCTGCTCAATTCCCTGCTCCTTTCGATGCCGGGCACGCCGGTCCTTTACTATGGCGATGAAATCGGCATGGGCGATAATGTGTATTTGGGCGATCGCGACGGCGTGCGCACGCCGATGCAATGGTCGCCCGACCGCAACGCCGGATTCTCGCAAGCCGACCCCGCCCGGCTCTACCTGCCCCCGATCATGGACGCGGTGTACGGCTTTCCGGCGGTGAACGTCGAGGCGCAGATGCGGTTGTCGACGTCCCTGCTCCAGCAAATGCGGCGCATCCTCTCGATTCGCGGCGCGCGCCGCGCCTTCGGCCGGGGCACGATTGATTTTCTGTACCCGCGCAACCGCAAGGTTCTGGCCTACATCCGCCGCTATGAGGATGAGATCATCCTGTGCGTCGCCAATCTTTCGCGCGGCTCCCAGCCCGTCGAACTCGAGCTCAACGCCTTCAAGGGGCGGGTGCCGGTCGACTTGTTCGACCGCTCGTATTTTCCGCCGATCGGCGAGCGCGCCTACCCGCTGACCCTGCAAGGCCATAGTTTCTTTTGGTTCATTCTCATGGAACCAAGCCACATCGAGAATGGCGTCACCGCGAGCGAGCCCGAGCCGGCGCCGGAACTGATGACCCTCGTCCTCCGCGGCGGCTGGGACGATCTGCGCAGCGGCCGCGCCGCCCTCGAACTGGCGCGCGAGGCGCTGCCCCGGTTTGTCTCGGTCCAACGCTGGTTCGGCGCCAAGGATCGCTCGATCCGCGAAGTGCGGGTCGTCTCCGGGGCGGAACTGCCGCCCCCGGACGGCGCCGGTGCCGACCCCTGGCAGCTGGCTTTGGCGGATACGGAACTGAGCGCCGGCCCCCCCCAGCGGTATTTCATTCCGCTGGGCCTCGCCTGGGGCCCGGCAGCCGCGGAGCCGATCCCCCAAACCATCGCCCGCGTTCGCCGCTTCCGCGCGGAGGGCTCGCTCATCGATGCGAGCAGCCAGGAAGCGTTTGTGCTCGCGGTCGTGCAAGCGATCGGGCGCAACCTCGAACTTCCCGTGGAAGGGGGCTCCCGGGTCCGGTTCCGCGCGACCAGCGCCTATCCGGCGCTGCAGCTGCCAGCCGACCCGCACGCCAAACGCGCGGGCGGCGAACAGTCGAACACCTCGATATTCATCGAGAATCAGGCGATCCTGAAATTTTATCGGCGCGTGCAACCGGGGATCCATCCCGAGGTGGAAATCATGGCCTACCTGACGGAAACGGCGCCGGGGCTGGCGATTCCCGCGCTTTACGGCACCGTGGAATGGTGCGATGCCGACGGCACGCCGACCGCCCTGGGGTTGCTCATGGCCTATGTCGCCAACCAAGGCGACGCTTGGAGTTACACACGGGAGCATCTCAAGCGCTCATTCCAGGATTCCATGAATACACCGCCCGCCCCCGTCCCGGTGGCGGAAGCCGCGGCCGGGACCAAGCCCACGGGCAATCTGCACCACGCGCTTTATCTGGAAATCGCGGGCAAACTCGGCCAGCGCACCGCCGCGCTCCATCGCGCGCTGTGCCGACCCGACGAGACCAATCCGGCCTTCCGGCCGGAACCGATCACCAACGCCGATCTGGCGGCGTGGCGCGAAGCGATCGGGGCGCAAGCCGAGGCCACCATGATCGAGGTGCGCAACTGGATCACCGCCAATCCGGACGCCGACGCGCCGACGCGGGAACTGGCGCACGCCTTCACGCAATTGCGTCCGGCCGTCGCCGAGCGGTTGAATCGCCTCACAATCGGTCGGCGGGGCGCCGTGAAGACCCGCTACCATGGCGACCTTCACCTGGGGCAGGTTCTCCTGAATCAAAATGATGTCCTGATCATCGATTTTGAAGGCGAGCCCCGCCACGCGATGGCGGAGCGGCGCCGCAAACACACGGCCCTCAAGGACGTGGCGGGCATTCTCCGCTCGTTTGACTACGCCGCCGCGGCGGCGGCTCGCACGGTGGCGGAACTTCCCGCCGTTCAGGTCAAGGACTTCGAGGCGTTTTGCGACGAATGGCGGGGCGAAGCCGAGGCCAAGTTTCTGTCCGGTTATCGCGAGGCCATCGCCGGGTGTCCCACGTGGCCCGAGGACGAAACGGCCGCGCAAGAGCTGCTCGAGGTGCTTATTCTGGACAAAGCCATCTACGAGATCGGTTACGAATTGGCCAACCGCCCCGGCTGGCTGGGCATCCCCCTCAAGGCGGCCGTCGACTTGCTCACCGCCCCGAAGGCGAAAGCGCCATGACACCCGAGCCGGTCGACCCCCGCCTTGACGATCTGCTGCAAGGGATTCTCTCGGACCCTTTCGGTTTTCTTGGCCTGCACGAAGAGGAACGCTCATGGCAACTCCGGTGCTTCGTGCCTGGCGCCAGCGCGATCACCGCGGTGGATGCGCAGGGAGGCGACATTGTAGATCTGCGGTGCGTTCATCCGGAAGGGTTCTTTGCAGGGCCGTGGCCCCGGCGTGAGCGGGTGGCCTACCGCTTGCGGGCGTCGCGGGAAGAACGCTCATGGAGCATGGAGGATCCGTACCGATTTGGCCCCGTCTTGGGCGATCTGGACCGGCACCTCTTGGCCGAAGGCAACCATCTCGAAGCCTACGACAAGCTCGGCGCCCATCCGAAGACCCTCGACGGGGTGCCCGGATTCGGCTTTGCCGTCTGGGCGCCCAACGCCCGGTCGGTGAGTGTCGTGGGGGATTTCAACTCGTGGGATGGCCGGCGCCACCCGATGCGGCTCCATCCGTCCTGCGGCGTCTGGGATTTGTTCCTGCCGGACATTCCGGCCGGCGCCTGCTACAAATACGAAATCCACGCCGCCGACGGCACCCGGCTCCCGCTGAAGGCTGACCCATACGCGGCGGAGACCGAAGCCCCCCCGGGGACCGCCTCGGTCGTTCCCACGCCCTCCCGGCACGTTTGGCGCGAGGGCCCCTGGCCGGAGCACCGCGGCGAGGCCAATGGGCTCGAAGCCCCGATCTCGATCTATGAAGTCCATCTCGGATCGTGGAAGCGCCGCCCCGAGGACGCGAATCGCTACCTGAGCTATCGCGAACTGGCCGCTCAACTGGTCCCCTACGTCGCCGATCTGGGTTTCACCCACCTGGAACTGCTGCCGGTCAGCGAGTATCCCTTCGATGGCTCCTGGGGCTACCAGCCCACCGGCCTCTTCGCGCCCACGAGCCGCTTCGGACGGCCGGACGATTTCCGGCTATTCGTCGAGGCCTGCCACGCGGCAGTCGCCGCGTTGTTCGCGCCGGACGGCCCCCTCGCGCGACATCAGCGCGAGCACATCTTCTCCGACAACGCCTCCGAGGATGGCACAGTCGCCATCCTGCGGCGTCTGGCGGCGGCCGACCCTTGCGTCAAGGTCATCCTGAACGCGCGCAATTTCGGTCCGTTCCGCTCGAATTTCAACGCTTTGCGCTACGCGACCGGCGACGCGGTGCTCGTTTTCCTGCCCGTCGATCTGCAGGACCCACCCGAATTGATCCCGGAAATGGTGCGCCACTGGGAGAGCGGCATCGAAGTGATTGCGGGTGCGCGCACGAACCGCGACGAAACCTGGACGCTGCGCACC
>CAZWMF010000106.1:0-9730 GCA_964634535.1 uncultured Opitutaceae bacterium
GCATCTCGAGCACGCGCACCATGTACCGGTCGTACACGTCGCCGTGCGCGCCCAGCGGCACCCGGAAATCAAACTGGGGGTAGACGCCGTAGCCGTCCACCTTGCGCACGTCGTAGGCGACGCCCGAAGCGCGCAGCAGCGGGCCGGTGACGCCCGCGCTCACCGCCAATTCGGGGGTGAGGACGGCCACGCCCTGCAGGCGCGCCATCAGGATTTCGTTGCCGGTCAGCAGGGCCTCGAGTTCGTCCAGGAACCGGCCGTAATGGGTGGTGATCGTGCGCGCCCCGTCGAGCCACGCGTCCGAGGGATCGACCCGGCAGCCGCCGAAGCGCTGGTAGTTGCACATCATCCGCGAGCCGCTCAGCGCCTCGAACAAATCCAGGATCTTCTCGCGCTCGCGAAAGGCGTACATGAGCGGCGTGCCGCTCGCCCCGCAGTCCTGCAGGAGGAAGCCGCACAGGCAGGTGTGGTTCTGCAGCCGCGTCAGCTCGGCCAGGATCACCCGGACGTACTCGGCCCGCTCGGGCACGGGCTGGCCCACCAGCTTTTCGACCGCCAGGGCGTAGGCCCAGTTGTTCGTCATCGAACAGAAGTAGTCGAGCCGGTCGGTGTACGGCATCGAGGCCAGGTAGCTCAGGCCCTCGGCCAGCTTCTCGTGATTGCGGTGCAGGTAACCGAACACCGGCTTCAGCCGCACGACGGTCTCGCCGTCGAGGGTGACCATCATGCGGAAGACCCCGTGGGTCGACGGATGATGCGGCCCCATCGACACCTCGAGCAGGTCGCCGTGAAATTCGTCGTGGACCGGGCGCACGCGGGGGCCGGACGCGGCAAAGGGGGAGTCGGACGATTCCTGGATCATGGTTTCGCCTCGGGGGCCGGCGGGCGGGCGGCCTGGTGAGCCTTGGAGCGGGCCAGCACCTCGTCGTGCGGGGTCGGCTCCCACTCAAAGTCGTCGGGCGGGACGTAGTCCTTGCGCAGCGGGTAATCCTTGAACTCGTCCCACATCAGAATCCGCCGCAGGTCGGGATGCCCGGCAAACCGGATGCCCAGGAGGTCGAAGGCCTCCCGCTCCTGGAATTCGCACGAGCGCCAAACCGGAGTGAGCGACGGAATTTCGACCTGGTCGCTCCGATTGGCCGTGCGCACCCGGATGACCAGGGGGCCATGGCGCAGGGCGACCGAGTACAGGTGGTAGACCGCTTCGAGGTACCCGGGCCAATCGACGCCGGTGACATTTGAACAGAAGTCGAGCCGCAGGGTCGGTTCGTCGCGCAGGTACTGGGCGAGCGCGCGGGCCTGCGCGGCGCCGAGGAGAAGCGAGGGCTGCGCCCCGGGGGCACCATTCGGCACGAGCGCCACCTCGGCTCCGGGAAAACGGGCCAAAAGCCGGGTGCGGATCTCTTCAGGGGTTTCCATGGGGCTCAGGCCTTGGTCGGGCGAACCGGCGGCGGGGGCTGCCAGAGCGCCGGGTTGCTCGGCGGGGTCAAATCGTGCTCGCCGTACCCGGGAATGGCGCATTCCGGCGGGGCCCCGGTCGGCATGTCCGGAGCGGGCGCCAAAGTCTCGCTCGGCCGTCCCTTGATCTTTTCCTGCAGCTGGATGAGTCCGTTCAGCAGGGCTTCGGGCCGGGGCGGGCAGCCGGGAATATACACATCCACCGGAATGAATCGGTCGATTCCCTTCAGCACGTTGTAGCCTTGTTTGAACGGGCCGCCGGAAATCGCGCACGCGCCCATGGCAATGCAATACTTCGGCTCGGGCATCTGGTTCCACAGCCGCACGACCACCGGGGCCATTTTCTTGGTCACGGTGCCCGAAACGATCAACAGGTCCGCCTGTCGCGGCGACGGCCGGAAGACCTCGGAGCCGAACCGGGCGATATCGAAGCGCGCCATCGTGGAGGCGATCATCTCGATCGCGCAGCAGGCCAGCCCGAAATTGAGCGGCCAGACCGACCGGCTGCGGCCCCAGCGGGCCAGCTCCTCAAGGCTCGTCAAAAAGATGCCCTGGCGGCGCAGGTCATCGCGCTCTTCGGCGGTGGGACTCATCGCATCAGCTCCATTCCAGATGCCCGCGTTGCCAGGCCCAGACCAGGCCCTCGGCCAGGAGCAGGATGAAGACCAGCATGGTCAGGACCGCGCCCGCCGGCAGGCCGAGGAAGGCCACCGCAAAAGGCAGGAGGAAGAGCACCTCGACGTCGAACACGAGAAAGAGAATGGCATAGAGATAATAGTGCGCCTTGAACTGGATCCAGGCGTCGCCCGTCGACGGCAGGCCGCATTCGTAGCCGGCGTTCTTGGTCGCGCTGGGTTGGGACGTCTTGAAGAGCAGGGCCCACCCTTTGGCCGCGCCCAGCATCAGGAGTGGAAAAGCCAGGCAGGCGGCCAGGAACAGGGCGAGAAAACCGTAGGGGTGGCTCATGTTCAGGCCCGCCAATCGTCGCACACGCCAGCGGCGACGGGCAACCGCGAAGGGGAGCCGTTTCTTGGCCGGGATTGCGCAGGAACTGACCTAAGCATTTGGCTCCGAGCAAGGGGTGAATTCACGGGCAATGACACCGTGCCGCACCGCCCGCGGTTCGGCAAATCCGAATTCACTCAAACCCCGGCCGCGCGGCAGCCGGGCGCGGCGTTATTCGAACCGCGCACGGATCGCGCGCGGCGGATAAGGTGTTTGATGTGAATCCGACAGGGGTTGGGCAACGGCATGGCAGGCGCAGTCAATAAACCGGGCGAGCCTAGCGGTTCGTCCGTGGATCGCCCCGCTGGATTTTGGTGGTCCCTGCGCGTTTATTGCGGACTCTAGGGGCCCAGCAGCTGGCGCCAGACGATCGGGATGTTCTCGGCGAAGATCAACGCCACGCCCATGAGCGAGCCGCCCGCGATGACGCCGGCGGCCACCGGAAAATTATAGAGCGAGGCCTTTTCCGGCGATTTGCGCTCGACCAGCCAGCCGGCCAGCGCGCCCAGGAAAAACAAGAAGCCATAGTACCAATGAAAGGTCCAGGAAAGGCCCAGGCCCGAGGCCGACGGCATCCACTTGGCGTGTCGCGGAAACCACAAGGGCAGCACCGTAAAGAGGACGCCGGCGGCACCGCCGATCGCGATCGACCAGACATTGACCGTGCCCAGCGCTCCGAAACCTTTGCTCAGGGCCAGCGCGACCGCCCGCCAGGTCTGGGCGGCCGGCGCCGGAAACTGGTCGGAACCGAGCACCGCGGCGGTCGGAACCATCACCCGAAAGGCGACGACGGTCGCAATCGTGCCCATGAAGATGCCGAAGAACTGCGCCAGGAACTGCTTGCGGGGATTCGCGCCGAGAAGATAGCCGCTCTTGAGATCCGTCAGCAGATCGGCCGAGGACGACGCGGCCCCGGCCGTGATGTTGGCGCTCATCAGATTGATGTTCATGTTGCCGGGGTTGAGCGCGCCAAAGACGAGCTGCGTAACCTTGCCGAGCGGGCCCATCGGCGTCGTATCGGTTTCGCCGGTCACGCGGCAGGCGACCAGCGCCAGCAGGAACGAGAGCGCCACGGCGACCACACTCTCCCAGACCGGCAGGTTGAAGCTCACTTTGGCGAGCCAGGCCAGGGCGACCAGCGATACCCCTTGACCGATGAAAAACCAACTCATCGGCGCCTCGATGGCGTCGAGGACATCCGCCGGTTTCTTCGCGCGATCGAACCCGCCAAAAAACCCGCGGAAGGCCCGCGCCATCACCCGCCACTGCAGGCCGAACGAGATCAGGCCCGACACCACCATGCAGGAGACCCCTCCCCAAAGGGTATACGGCACGATGGCGCGGTAGGTCGTGCCCAGGATGACCCCATGGGCTTGCATGATGGGCACGAATACCGCCCAGCAGAGCGTGCCGCCCACCAGGATACTGCTGGCGGCGCGTATGCCCATGAGGGTGCCGGCCCCCAGAAAGACGGGATCCCACAACAATTCGATCGTGCGACCCGTCCAAACCGGACCCAGGAGAACCCGGTTGGCCCGGTCCACCAGACTCCCCAGGCCCCACGAACCCAGGCGCGTTCCGAAATACAGGTCGACCACGCGCAGTCCGTCGGTCCAGAACTGGCTGACGGCCGCGGCCACGCCGGCGATCGTGAGCGCGCGGGCCGACTGGGCCGCCCGCCGGCCCTTGGAATAGAGCGCTCGCAGCGTCTCGGCCGTGGCGATTCCGGTGGGGAAGCGCAGCTGCTCGACATTGATCATCTGGCGCTTCATCGGGATGGCCATGGTCACGCCGAGGACCGCCAGAAAGAAGACCCAGGCCAGCGTGAGCCCGAAGGGTACGGGGCGCTGGTTGATCATGAAGTAGGCGGCAAATGCCGCCACGAGGGTGCCGCCCGTCGAATAGCCCGCGGCGCTCGCGGTCGACTGGGTGCAGTTGGTCTCCAAGATGGTCATCGGGCCCTTGGCCCAGCCGAACGCCTGAAACATCGACCAAAGCCCAAACGAAACGATGCAGGCCGTGATCGTGACGCCGATCGACCAGCCCGCTTTCAGGCCGATATAGAGATTGGTCAGCGAGAGGATGCCACCCAGGGCCGAACCCATGAGCACGGCGCGCAGGGTCAACTGGCGCATCGAGTCCCCCCGGCCGAGATAGACCTGCTCGTACCACTGGCGCTCGATCTGCTCGGGCGTTCCCGTGAAGCCGGCCACCGGAAGCGGGGGCTCGGGGATGTTGGTCGGTTCCGGGTCGGAGGGACTGGGGAGGGCCATGAACTTTCGGCTACGGACCGTGCGCCTTCACGCTGGAAAGGCGAGCGCTTTCCCCGCCCGGCGCCGCCGTGTCAACGCCGGAGATGGGGGTGGGCGACCGGAGGCGGCCAAGAGCGCCGGTCGCGAACCGTCGGCGAATCCGCGGGTCCAACCCAGCAACCGCCGGACGAACCAAGCGACCCGCCGTCCGAGGGTGGGGCCGATGCTCATCGGAGGGATCACGCGTTCTAGAAACGGAGGTTGCTTTAACCCGGCGCGTCGGTTTGAACCCACGGTTGCCGTCTACCATGTTTTCACCGTTCGGCAAATCGATGACGCAGGGCCAGATGAGTGTTGAAACTCACCATTGCTGGCGGCGCGTCCCCTGCTGATCCTTGACTTCGCAAACCCGATGAAGCTCGTCCACGTCACCAGCGAACTGTATCCCTACATGAAAACCGGTGGTCTGGCCGACGCCGTCGGGGCGCTGACCGGGGCCTTGGCCGATCTTGGCCATGACGTTGCGGTATTTCTTCCGGGGTATCGCCTCGCCCTCAACCACCCCGATGCCGCCGGCGCCGAGCGGAAATTCCGGCTGAAGATCGAGATGGGCGAAGAGTTCTTTTCCGGGGATGTGCGGGTGTTCAGCCCCCGGCGCAACCTTTCCGTCTATCTCATCTGTCGCGATGAGTTTTTCGACCGGAACAATGCCTACGGCAACGGCGAACGCGACTACGAGGACAATGCCGAACGTTTCATTTTCTTCGCCAAAGCCGTGGTGGAGACCCTGCGCTTGGCCGATCTCCAGGCGGACATCGTGCACGGCCACGATTGGCAGGCCGCCCTGGTCCCCGTGCTCCTGCGCGAATCCGAACGCCGCAATGGCGTCGCGCTGGCGGAAAAGACGGTGTTCACCTTCCACAATATTTCCTATCCCGGCCTTTTTCCAGCTGCGGCCTTCGCCCGCACCAACCTGCCGGCCGAATTCAACGGAATCGACGGCCTCGAATACTACGGGCAGATCAACCTCCTCAAGGCCGGCATCTTGTTTGCCGATCGGGTCACGACCGTCAGCCCGACCTACGCAAAGGAAGTCCAGACTCCGGAATTCGGCTGCGGCTTGGAGGGCGTCGTGCAAACCCGGGCCGAGGACTTTGTCGGCCTGTTGAACGGCATCGACACCTCGGTTTGGAATCCGACGGTCGACGCGCAGATCCCCGCCCGCTACTCGGCCAGCAAGCTGGCCGGCAAGGCGACTTGCCGCGCCGCCCTGCTGAAGCAGGTCGGCGCCGATCCGGCGTACGTCGGCCCGCTGTTCGGGATCGTCTGCCGCATGGTGGAGCAAAAGGGCATCGATCTGGCGCTCGCGAACGCGGAATTCTTCTTAAAGGAGGATGTCCGCCTCATTCTTCTGGCCACCGGCGAGAAGCGCTACGTGGACGCCTTCCGGGCGCTGGCCGCCCGGGCGCCCGACCGGGTGTTTTTCAACGGCCGGCTCGACGAACAGTTCAGCCACCTCGTCGAAGCGGGCAGCGACTTCTTCCTGATGCCGAGCCTCTTCGAACCCTGCGGACTCAACCAGATGTATTCGCAGGTCTATGGTACCGTCCCGGTGGTCAGCCGCGTCGGCGGATTGGTGGACACGGTCGTGGACGCCGACGAGGATCCGGACAACGGCACCGGCCTCATGTGCGCGCCCACCAACGAGAGTCTGGGCGACGCGCTCGCCCGGGCGCTCCGCCTGTTTTCCGAACCGACCCGCTACGCCGCGGTGCAACGCCGGGGCATGGCCCGGGATTTCAGTTGGAAGAAGGCGGTTCGGGCCTACGACAGCCTCTATACTGAAATGATCTGACGGGCCGCCGCGCCTTCGCGGCGCTACGACGGACTTAAATCGCAGCCTTTTGGACGGTGATTGGCCGATTGAGAACAATACGGCCTCATCTCCACCCAGGTCACCTGCGCCTGAAGTCGGTCAACGGGGCCTTCCTAGCATACCGGATAAATAAAATTCGGATCGATTGCGCCCCGACCTGATACGCGACGTGGAATTTGAAGCGCCCCAAATAACCGCGCCGAATTCCCGGAGCGATTTCCGGTCAGGAAAACGGGTGATCCTTAACCTGGTCTTCCCAGGCCTGGTATTCGTCGAGAAACGCTGCTCCAAGATTTGCCGCCATGCCGAGAGTTATTTCGTGGCGGGAATTCTGCAAGAAAGCTCGACGGCATGCCAGGGACCCACCGAGGGTGATCTCAGCCGTCGCAAAAATTGCATCCGCTCACGTAGTGGCGCTGGTGCCATATACCGTGAGGCCCCCTCCATACGGCCTCGCCACTTTCTAGGGACGAGCGCGAGCCGCGACTAAACTAGCGATGGGCGGACGCGTTCGAGAAGGACTTTTACCTCTTCGACGCACCCGGTGAGCGTGTCTTCGGACAGCCCGGCCAGCTTCAATTTCTCCGGCGATGGCGCCCATTGGCCGATTTCCCCGGGTAGGTTCAGGCCGCATTCCTCGGTGATGCCCAAGGCCAAGTGGACGAGAGCCGCGCCCGGCGTCGGCGGCGTAACCCCCGGCGTGAGGGAGTGGCCGCGCACCGCCTCGATGACGTCCTGGGCAAAGCGCCATTCGCTCAGCACGACGGCCGAAACCGCCGCACTGTTGATTTGGACCACGCGGGCCTCCCAGGCCAGATAGTTGCCGTCGCGCGCCTCCTGAAACGACTCCGATTCCGGCACTTTGCCCGCGCGGGCCATGCGATCGAGGATCATCATGCCGATCGGGCGAAGCAGTCCGGCCGTGTAGCTGTGGCGCGGATTGGTGCCGACCGCGGTCGCCAGCGACTCCGCCGCCAAGCCGGTGCAAATCATGTGCTCGCGCAGCCGTTCCGCCTCGATGCCGTAATACGAAAGCGAGCGCTCGGTCATCATTCCGGTCGCGGCGTACCCGACCAGGCGATGAACTTCGCTAAATCCAACCCGATTGACCGCGGCCTCGACCGAGCCTACGCCGCCGCTGCCATAATAGGCGCTGTTGCTGATCCGCAGAATCGCCGCGGCCAGCGGACCATCGCGCTTCAATAGCGTGGCGATCTCGATCGTGTCCGTGTTGATATCCTGCAGCAGCTCAGCCAATTCGGCCAGCACTTGCGGTGCGGCGGGCAACTTGGCGGCGACCGCAAACATCTCCTTAAGGCTGGGGGGAAACATGGATATACCTTAACTAATCACTAATACGGCTCCCTGGGGTGGGGGTTTAGTAGAAACTCTTTAGCGCCGAGGTCAAGGTGGCTCTCGGTTGGCGTTGACCGGGCGGACCGGGCCGGATCGGCTAAGGACACCATGCCCGCCGCGCCCATTCTGCGAGTCGACCGCCTCACCAAGGCCTATCTGACGGCGGGCGGGCGCCTGACGGTGCTGCGGGACGTGAGTTTCGAACTCGCCCCGGGGTCCACGCTCGCCGTCGTCGGCGCGAGCGGCAGCGGCAAGACCACGCTCCTGGGCCTCTGCGCCGGGCTCGACCAGCCGACCGAGGGCAGCGTGATCCTGGCCGGCCAGATTCTCGACCGCCTGGACGAAGACACCCGGGCCGGTGTGCGCAACTTGCACATCGGCTTTGTCTTCCAAAATTTTCAGCTCATCCCGACCCTGACGGCTTTGGAGAATGTGCTCGTGCCGGTGGAGCTGCGCGGCGAGCGCGGCGCCGAACCGGTCGCCCGCGATCTGCTGACCCGGGTCGGGCTGGGGGAGCGTTGCGACCACTATCCGATCCAATTGTCCGGCGGCGAACAGCAACGGGTGGCCTTGGCCCGAGCCTTCATCAATCGGCCCAAGATTCTCTTTTGCGACGAGCCGACCGGCAACTTGGACAACGAGACCGGCCGGGCGATGATCGATTTGGTCTTTGACCTGAACAAAGAAAAGGGCACCACCCTGGTCCTGGTCACGCACGACCTGGAACTCGCCGCCCGGTGCGAGCGGATCATCCGGCTGAAAGGCGGGATGGTCGCCTCGGATACCGCGGCCTAGCCGGACGGCCTAATCCGCACCGGCGGATGATTCACCCGGCGGGCACTTTGACGATCAGGCGGCCCGCTTCATTGGTGAATGAAGGCAGGATCGGCAGGTCTTTGGTGGCGGGGCCCTCGGTAACCTTGCCATCGGCGTCGAAGGTGGACCCATGGCAGTCGCAGGAAAACGTGCGATCCGATTCGGGCGAAATCTTGCATTTGCGGTGCGTGCACACGGAGGCGAGGGCAAACAGGCGGCCACCACGGCGAATCACAAAGAAGCCCTGCAGGCGAAAGCGCGCGTAGACCCCGTCGGCGCCATAGTCGGCCGCCGGACCGGCGTCGACCAGACGCGACCCACGGCCGGCGTTCCCGCGGGCGCCCTCGCCGGGCGGAGAAGCCGCCGGACTGGCCGGGGCCGCAGCGGTGCGAGCGCCGGCCGCCGCGGCGGCGATCAGCATCAGGAATTGCTTTCGGTCGATGTTCATCGCTGGGAAATCATTCGGCAAAGCCACCGCACGCCAGACGCACCGATCAGTACTCGAAGACGAGGCTCGTCACGACACCTTGGCGCACGCTTTCCCGGGCGCCGCGGTCGATTGGAAAGACGTAGCCCAGACCCAACCGGGGTTGGACGGATCCGACCGCCTTCAGGTTGAGCCGGAATCCCAGATTGCCCAGCAGACGGTCGAAGCCCGGATCGTCCTGGTTTTCCTGGGTGGCGCCGGACAGTTCGAACACCGGGACCCACTGCAGCACGCCCGGCAGCGACAGCTGGCGGTGGGAGATCGAATAGCCGAATACAAAGCCGTATTCGAATGTGCGCAGGCCGCCGTCCGGACCGCCGCCGTACAGCCGCGAATACCCCAGGACCGATTGCAGCGTAAAATGCGCGCCCAACCGGAGGTCGGCAAAGAGCTTGGGCACGACCTCGGCATTTTGGCTGACGGGCGAATTCGTGGGGACGCCGACTTCGACCGCCGCGCCCCCGGTCAGGTCGAACGCCT
>CAZWMF010000107.1:0-9691 GCA_964634535.1 uncultured Opitutaceae bacterium
CCGCAGGGCCGCATCGGCCTCGTGCATCCGCCGGGCCAGCGAAATCGCCATGGCGAGCGCCATTTCCGCGACCGGCCGGGCATACACCGGAGCGGTGGACAGGACGGGAATTCCCCGGCGATGGCATTCGGCGTAGTCGATATTCGGCAGGAAGTTGCTCTCGACATTGAACACGGCCCGCAGCCGCGGAGCCCGCGCCAGACGCCCGGCGTCCAACGCCGATTGGCCGATCAAGGCGATTGTCTCCGGCAGGTGGCGCTCGACGTGTTCGGCGGACGCCGGAGAGCCGTCGTGCCAGACCACGCGGCCGAGCCCCTCGAGTCGGCGCTTGGTCGATTCGTCGAAAATCCGCTCGATCCGGCGGGGAAACGGATCGAGGAGTATGACGCCCGGGTCGGGATGCGGCGAAGCCATGCGTGGTGGGCCGTGGCTCCTGATCGGGACCGGCGGCACGGTCCACGTATCGACCAACGGAGCGTGCCTGGCCATCCGAAAAGGCGGCCGATTCACCGGGATCGGCGATGGTTGCAGGCGAAAGTCACGGTCGCGATCATGACGACCGGCACGGGACGGCGCCCGCGGCAGATGGTACCGTGCTGGCATGGGACCATCGACCGATCCACGACGCGTCCGATCGCGCCGTCTTGCCTCGACCATTCGGTGCGTCGGGCTGCTTTTCCTCCTCTCAGGGGCTACCGCCTATTCGGAGAGCGCAAACCGGGCGGCGGTGCCCACAACAATCGACGCGCTGCGCCAACGGATTGGCCGAATCCTCGGGGAGACCGGCACGCCGGCGGTGGGCATTGCCTTGGTGGGACGTCGCGGTCCGATTTGGGTGACCGGAATCGGCCAAGCCGATGTGGCGCGCCATCGGCCTGCGACCGCGGACACGCGGTTCCCCATCGGCTCGATTTCGAAGTCCTTGGTCGCTCTTTCCGTGCTTCGGCTTCAGGAGGATGGAGCATTGAACCTCCAGGACACCCTGCGATCGCGGGCGCCCGAGGTGGCGTTCGAGAATCCCTGGGAGGCGACCGACCCCGTTCGGATGGTGCATCTGCTGGAGCACACCTCGGGTTGGGATGAGCTGACGCCAAGCGCCGGGAACTGGGATCCGGCGCCGGAGCCGGCGCGGGGCGCGGCGCTGGCCAGGTTTTCCGGCTCCCGAACATCGCGTTGGCGGCCGGGTACCCGCTTTGCCTATACAAATTTGGGACCGGATGTCGCCGCCTATGTGGTGGAGAAAGTCGTCGGTGAGCCATTCGAGCACTACGTGGCGCGGACCTGGTTTCAGCCACTGGGCATGACCGGAGCGGCCTATCTCGATGGGTCGGAGACAAGGGTCAATCTGGCCACCGCGTATCGAATGGGCGGCGGGGTGGCTGAACCCCATTTCAACGTCCTCACGCGACCGGCGGGCGCCATCGTCGCCTCGCCGCGCGATATGGCCAATCTGGTTGAATTCTTTCTCTCGCGCGGTTCGTTCCGAGGGAAACGGCTCCTGCCCGCGGAAGCGATCGATCGGATGGAACGGCCCACGTCGACCTATGCTGCGGCGGCCGGCCAGGCGATCGGCTACGGGTTGGGCAACGCCACCAGCGTGTGGCGCAATTGGGTTTTCCACGGACACGGAGGGTCCGTGCCCGGCGCGCTCTCCGAAATGAATTATCTGCCCGACCAGGGCGTTGGCTATGCCTTGATGATCAACCAGGAGAACTACGGCGCGATGGATCGATTGACCCAGGTTGTTCGCGCCTATCTGGTCCAAGGCTTGGCAGCGCCGGGACCGATGCCCACCGCCGCGGTGGACGAGGCCGAATTGGCTCGATTCGCGGGTTGGTATGAGCCGATCACGCCGCGCAATGAAAGCGCCCGATTCTTGGAAGGTTTTCTCGGCCTGACCCGTCTGGGCGCGCGCGACGGCCGACTCTACCTGCGCGACTTGACCAATGGGACGTACGCCTACCTCCGCGGCGGCCCCCGGCTCTATCGACGGCTCGACGGTTCCCGCAGTCTCGTCCTCGTCGAGGATCGTCGCGAAGGCACCCTTTTCCAAACCGTCGGCGGCCCCACTTTCCGCCGCCTGCCGGCCTATTGGGTCGATCTGAAGCTCGGATTTGTGGTGGCCACGCTGGGCCTGATGGTTAGCACCGCGATATTTGCGTTCTTTTGGTTGCCGCGAAGGCTTTTTGGCGATCTGAAGGCCGCGCCGTTCTTCGGCGTGCGGATGGATCCGCTGTGGGCCACGCTCTGGGGCGCCGCGGTCGGCTTCCTGATTTGGAATGCCTCGGGCGACTACTACGCCCGGGCCGGCGGGGCGGTCTGGACCGGCGGGTGGGTCCTGTTCGCCAATCAC
The DNA here is from genome assembly GCA_964634535.1 of uncultured Opitutaceae bacterium. GTDB lineage: Bacteria > Verrucomicrobiota > Verrucomicrobiia > Opitutales > Opitutaceae > Palsa-1447. The sequence goes on from CAZWMF010000107.1 coordinate 2,354, forward strand.
ATGGCTCACGGGTTATTCGCCTTCTTCGCCATTCGCGGACTGGCGAGGGCGATGCGCCGTCGGCGCAGCCCGATAGGGCGAGCCATCTGGTGGCATTCGTTTGCCACTTCGCTCGCCCTAACGGTGTGGGCGGTCAGTCTCTCCTACTGGGGACTGCGCAGTGAATTTGGCTGAGCGCACCAATCAGTCGGTGGATTTGCAGCGCTTCGCCAGAAACCCAGTCGCCAAATCCGGATCGAGGTCGGCGACGAGCAAGCCCGGCTGGCCGTAGGGCTGATGGGCGAGGAGGGTTCCGTCGGGCCGCGCCACCGCCGAAGTCGTCGCCGAACCGGCGCCGGCGCAATTCACGCTCGCGAAATAACAGGTGTTCTCCGCGGCGCGGCAAAGCATCGCCTTCTCATGGAACGTGTTCGTCGGGTCGGCGAATCCAGGCTTGTAGCTACGCGGCGGTTCTTCGTCGAAATGCGGATGGAAGACGATCTGGGCGCCGCGGCGCGCCGCCCAACGGACGGTTTCGGGATAGCGCCAACCCTCGTGGCAGATCACGATGCCGAAGGTGAGAGGGCCGGCCTGGAAGGTTCGCCGACCCGAACCGGGCGAGTAGATCCCTTCTTCCAACGGATCGAGCTGCACTTTGTCCTGAAAACCGGCGAAGGTGCCGTCGCGGTTGATGACCAAGGCGGTCAGCCGCCGGGCCTCGTCGACCACCCGCTCGGTCCCCAGCACGACGCAGAGATCGGCTCGGGCCGCGGCGGCGGCGAGGGTGGCCCACGCCTGATCGAGAAATCCGGGATCGGCGGCGGGCGCCGGTCGGGCGGATACCCGATAGCCCGGGACGTAACACTCGGGAAAGCAGATGATTTGGGCCTGGCGCGCACCGGCGAGGGCGATGGCTTCGGCGGCGAGCGCGACCGACTCGTCGCGGGTGGTGGGAATCGGAAGGTTGGCCAGCGCGATGCGGAAGGGCTTCATTCGGCGAGGGGCGAAATCGGTTGACCCGGAGATTTCATGCAATCGGCCAAATCTCGCTCGAAGCGCCGAGCAGAAAAGGCCTAGGGCGACTCAGTTGGGCTTTGAGCCTATCGCTTGGAGCCCGAGGCCTTTTTTGCCCGAGGGATTTGGGCGAGAATTGGACCATTTTCATGAAATTTCCGGGTTTTGGCCAGTGTGCTCGGCCGCCCGAGTCGGGCAAGCCGCCGCCGGGTGCAACTTCGCCGGAGCGGCGGGTTCGCCGGGGCGGTGGGTTCGACGGGGCGGCCGTCCGGGTTTGGCTTCGACCGTCCTCGCCGGGCGGTCCGCTCAACTGCGCTCGAGCGGCAAATCGTCCGCCCGGGGCCGCCGTGGGTTACTCCGCGCGCAGGGCCACCGCCGGATGGACCCGGGACGCCCGCCGGGCCGGCAGCCAACTGGCGAGCAACGCCACGACCAGCAGCAGGAAAGTGACGGTAGTCAGAACGAGGGGATCGAAGCGGGAGACGCCGTACAGTTGGTCGGCGATGAGCATGCCCATCGCCAGGCTCGCGATGCCCCCGATCAGAAGGCCGATCAGCACCAGCCTCAGGCCCTGGCGCAGGATGAGCGCGATCACCTGGCGAGAGGTCGCCCCCAGGGCGATCCGCACGCCGACCTCGCGCGTCCGCTGCGCGACCGAATAGGAAATGACCCCGTAGATGCCGACGCAGGCAAGGATCAGGGCGGTCGCGGCAAAGATACCCAAAAGGACGAGCATGATGCGGCGAACCTGGAGTGTGTTTTCGACCGAATGCTCAAGCGTTGTCAGGTTGGCGATCGGCAGGTCGGGATCGACCTCATGAATGGCGCGGCGCACTTCCGGGGCCAGCGTGAGCGGCGGTACGTTGGTATGGAGTACAACGGTCGAGGACCAGGGGAAATAGGTCCGGACATGGTAGACCTGGGGGGTGGTCTGGTAGTCGAGTTGGTATCGCCGGACATCCCCCACCACGCCGACGATCTCCCAGCGGGCGTTCTTGAAATGCAACTGGCGGCCGATCGGATCGTCCGGGCCGAACAGGGCCCGCGCCAGGCTCGCATTCACCACCATGACCTTGGGCGCCGTCTCGGAATCGTCCTGGCGGGTGAGGTAGCGGCCGCGCAGCAGCGGAATCCCCAATGCCGGGAAGAAATCGCCCGACACCGAGTCGAATCCGGCCGCGAAGTCGTTGCGGGTCGCCGGCCGGTCCTCGCGGCTCACCAGGTCGCCGTAGTTGTTGTTTCCATTCATCGGCACCGACGACGCGATCCCAACCTGGGCGACTCCCGGAATGGCCGCCAGCCGTTCGAGGATCCGTTGGTCGAGGCGCACGCGATCGGCCGCGGTGGGCGCCTTGGCGTTCGGCTCGGAGAAATCGAAGACGAGGATGTGGTCGGACCGGAAGCCCGGGTCCGCATTCAAGGCCTCGACGAAACTGTGCAGGAGGAGGCCGGCGCAAACGAGGAGGACGACCGTGAGGGCGGTCTCGGAAACCAGCAGGAGGGCCTGCACCTTGCGGCGGGTGCCGACAGTGGAGCCGCGGGCGCCCTCCTTGAGATGGTCGGACAGGTTGGGGCGGGCGGCGCTCAGAGCGGGGGCAATGCCGAAGATGAGCCCGGTCAGGCCGGCGGCGAGGAGCGCAAAGCACAGGGTCCGGCCGTTCAGGCCGATCGCGGCGCCGACCGTCTCCTGGATATTGGTGAAGGCGATCAAGGGTTTGATCGAAAGTTCACCGAGTGCGAAACCGGCGATGCCTCCGGCCAGGGCCAGGAGCAGACTTTCCGTGAGGAGCTGACGCACGATCCGGCCCGTGCCGGCGCCGAGGGCCGAACGCACCGCGATCTCCGATTGGCGCGCCGTGCCCCGGGCCAGCAGGAGATTGGCGACGTTGGCGCAGGCGATCAACAGGACCACGGCGACCGCGGCAAACAGCGTCAGCACGTAGGGGCGCATGTTGCCGAAGATCTCCTCGTGCAGCGACAGGAGGCCCACGGTCCACTTCTGCTTGAAGACGGGATAGAGCGCCTTGACCGCCCGTTTGGCGAGCGTGAGTTCCTCCGACGCCTGCGCGGCGGTGGCGCCGGGCTTGAGCCGGCCGATGACGCTCACGACATAATCGTAGTCGCGCGACAGCTTCCAGCCGGTCTGGCGGATGAGGGATGGCGTGAGGAAATTGGCGGAATTGGCGAACAGCGCATGGGCGGGCAGCACGCCGATCACCGTAAGACTTTGGCCGTCGAGGTGGATTTGCCGGCCGACGAGCGCCGGATCGCCGCCAAAGCGCGATTGCCACAATTCGTGGGAGAGGATGACCACCGCGTGATTTCCGCCCGGCGTGTCCTCGCTGGGCAGGAAGTCCCGGCCGAGCGCCGGGGCAATTCCAAACACCCGCAGGTAATCCGCGCTGACTTCCAAGCCGGTGAGGCGAATGGGATCGCCGAAGCCGGTGAGGTTTTCATCCACGTTATGGGCCGCCGCGATCGACGTGAGCTGGGTCGACTGGTCCTGCCAATCGACAAACGCTCCGCCGGACGCGAAAGGGATGTGGGCTCCGGGATTGGGCATTTCGCACAGCTGGACCAGGCGGTCCGACTGCGAATACGGCAGCGGCTCGAGCAGGACGGCATTGACGATGCTGAAAATCGCCGTGTTGGCGCCGATTCCCAGCGCCAGAGTCAGCACGGCGACCCCGGTGAACCCGGGCGATTTAACCAATTGCCGCCACGCGAATTTGAGGTCGGAGATCAAGGAGGGGGTATTCGTCCGGCCTTGCGGCCAACTTAGAGTACCCGGTTGGACGCAAAAAGTTACCGATCGGACGCCGCGGACGGCCTGGAGCCGGGGAACGTCCGGTTCAGAACTTGTCCTTCATGAACAAGCCGGCCGGCGACAAATCCCCATCGGTCCAGGGCCCGTTCAACGAGGCGGTCGGCTTCAGGAAGGAGGCGCCTTCGTCCTTGGTCGAGAGCGACCAATTGGCCCACGAGAGCTTATGTTTATCCATGAAGGCGAGCCACTTGCGGGCGGTGATCGGATACGGTCCGCCCTGCCCGGTGTAGTTCGAGGTTCCCCACTCCGAAACGAAGATGGGCAGGCCCTGATCGATGAGACCGGCGACATTGTCGCGTTGCCCTTGGCCGTCCGCCTCCTTGGCGATGTCGCCGCAATAAAAATGCAGGGTGTACATGACATTCGGAAAGGCCAGGCGATCGTTCAACACGTCCTGCGGTTTGGAGCAGAAATTGGGGGTTCCGACGATGATGACGCTTTCGGGGGCGTTCGCGCGGATGACCGGGATGACCTGCTCGGCATAGGCCTTGATCATTTTCCAATCCACCGTGGGCTCGTTGTAGATTTCGTAGAGCACGTTGGGGTAGGCGCGATAGGCGGCCGACATCTCTCGGAAGAAAGTCTTCGCCGCGCGGGTATACCGGTTCGGATCACCGCCGACCCCGTGCCAGTCGATGATCACATAGATATTCTCGGCGATGGCCGCATCGATCATCACTTTCGCTCGCCCTTCCATGAGGCTCGGATTGGAGAGATAGCCCTGTTCTTCGATATACATCGCCGCCCGGATCATCGAAACGTGGTATTCGTCGATCAGATTGACCACCGAACTGCGGGTCCACGGGTATTGCCGGAGATGGTGGGCGCTCATTCCCTTGAGCTGCACCGGACGGCCGGCGCGGTCGCTAAGCTGCGTGCCGATAACGCGCAGCTGACCATGCTGGCCGACGAATCCGGCCTCGCGCATCTCCGGCGTTGGCTCGGTCGGCGGGTTCCCCGTCGTCGGGCCGGCTGACTCGGCGTGCGCGGCCCACGCGCCCACCGCCATACCCAGCAATCCCGCTCCGGCGGGGCCTATCCATCGCCGGCAGATTGAAAAGCGGCTTTGTATCATGAGGCACGGAACTTAAGCGACGCTCGGCGCTGCTGTCGATGGCGAGAATCTTTGCCTATTCATTAACGGCCTCGCCGGCTCGGCGTCGCGCAAATCCGACGAATCGGTCCAGGGAAGGTTTGCAAACATTCCCGAGCACAATCCCCGGCTTCGCGGCGCAATTGTCGGCTCAAAAGGCGGATTCTCCTGTCAATTACCGTGGGGGGACGCCCGTCGGCATTCCCCGTCCGTAGGAGGATAGAAGCGCCGATACCATGTGTTTGCCATGCCGCCCAAAACTTCCCGAGTACCGATCGTCGAGGATCGGGCCGGGCGCGTGATCGGGGATGGGCACGCCGAGTCTGCCGTCCGGGTCGCCCGACAGGGTGGGCTGGGGGTGACCTTTGGCGATGGGGATGTGACGGAAGAACGGCTGCGCCAGCGGCGCCAGCTCGCCATCACCGACGCCATACGTCAGAGGATTGGAGCCGATTTGCATGACGGCCTGGGCCAGCAGCTCACCGGCCTGGCCTGCCAGGCCGCCGCGCTCCGGGACCGGCTGAGGAGCGCGCACCCCGCCGAAGCCGCGCAGGCGGATCTGATCGCGCGGCTGGCCAATGACGCGATCCGACACGCCCGCGCGCTGATCCGAGGCCTCGGTCCCGTGGCGCTCGAGCGCACCGGATTGCCCGCGGCGCTCGAGGAGCTGGCCGACCAAACGCAGCTTCTCTTCAGCGTCACCTGCCGGTTTCGCAAGCGGGGCCGGCTGTCCGCGGTCGACTCCACGACCGCGGTCCATCTCTACCGCATCGTCCAGGAGGCGATCCACAATGCCGTGCGCCACGGCGGCGCCCGCGCGATCTCCGTCACCCTGGTTTCCCGCGACCGCCGCCACCGTCTGACCATCCGCGACAATGGCGCCGGATTCGACCCCGGTGCCCAGCGGGCCGCCCCGGACGGCGGTCTAAGGCTGATGAACGACCGCGCGACCGCGATCGGCGCCCGCTTCTCGGTCGCGTCGCAGCCCGGCGGGGGAACCCGGGTGGCGTGCAGCTTCTGCCGTTCGCCTTATGACGAACCCACCGGAAATCCCGGCTCCCGAGACGACCGGGCCGCGCAAGCGGCCGATCTTCCTCGTCGATGACCATCCCATCACCCGCCAGGGCGTCGCCGCGCTCATCAACCCACAGCCCGACTTGGAAATGTGCGGCGAGGCCGCGAGCGCTCCGAGCGCCATTGAAATGATTCCGAAGCTGGCCCCCGATCTCGCGATCGTCGACCTCACGCTCAGGACGACCGGCGGCATCGAACTCATCAAGCAATTGCGGGTGCTGCGGCCGCTCATGCCGGTGCTCGTCCTGTCGATGCACGACGAGAGCATCTACGCCGAACGCGCGCTGCGCGCGGGTGCCGCCGGTTACATCATGAAGCAGGAGGCGAGCGAAAGAATTCTGGCGGCGGTGCGGCGGGTGCTCGGCGGCGAACTTTACCTGAGCGACCCGATGAAGGAGAAAATGCTGCATCGGCTGGTCAAAGGCCGGAGGGAGGAAGTGGCGTATTCGATCGACACCCTGACCGATCGCGAGATGGAGGTCTTTCAGCTGATCGGCAGTGGCTACAGCACCCGCCAAATCGCCGCGAAGTTGAACCTGAGCGTCAAGACGATCGACTCCTACCGCGAGCATTTGAAACTCAAGCTGCGCTCGGGCAGCGGCACGGATCTCGTGCGCCACGCCATTGAGTGGGTCAAGAGCGACACGGTCTCGTGATTCGCCGCTCCGACGGGATCGGGGATTTCCCTACGGGGCAATCCGGAGGTTTCCCGATGAACCCCGGGTCGGGGGCGGATGTCAGTGGCCGGCCAGCGGATTGAATAAGGAAAAATCCAAAACCGCAAAGAAAGGCGCCATTATGAAAAGCACATCCTCACTCGTTCTCGCCGGATTGATTGTCGCGCTCGGAGCAATCGCCTCCGCGGCGACGGTTCAGGCCGACGCCACGCCGCGCGATAGCTCCGGACAATATATCGACGACGCCAGCATCACGACCAAGGTGAAGGTCGCTCTCCTGAACGACGCCGCGGTCAAGTCGTTCGAAATCCACGTCGCCACCTACCGCGGGGTCGTCCATCTGAGCGGCACGGTGGACAATAGCGACCAAAAGGCGGCCGCGCAGAACGACGCCGCCTCGGTCCCGGGCGTGCAGAGCGTGACCAATAACATCACGGTCAAGGAGTAGGGTTCCGGCGCCGGGCGGCTTGCTCGACCCCGCAGAAAATATACGACGGCGGGTTCCCGATGGGAACCCGGCCTTTTAATTGCCCGTACGGGTTTCGGCTGAACGCCGAGCCAGCACAGAACTATTGCCTTTGCATATCAGGAGATATGCGGGCGGTATATCTCGTCGCCATTGCCGCGCGTGCCGGAGGCGACGGGTCATCACGCACGCGGGAAGCAGAGGGGAG
>CAZWMF010000108.1:0-9665 GCA_964634535.1 uncultured Opitutaceae bacterium
GTGGCGGCCGCCTCCAATTGGCCGACCAGCTCCCGGCGCCGGGCCGCCCCGTCCGCCATCGCGCGCCCGACAACCAGGGCCAGCCGGCCGTTTCCGTCGGGCGGCGCCAGCGCCGGGCCAAGGGGAAACCGTCCGAAGTATTCGTCGCGGCCCCACCAGCGGCCGTGCCAGGTGACCAGGGCGATCGTGTGAGGCTTGATCGACCCGTCCGCGTTGGGCAAGTCCAGGTGGACGGTCTCTCCCCGTTCGGCCGGGAATTTCGCGGCAAATCGGGAGAGATAGGCCAGGGCCGACAGGAAACAGCCATTGGGCACGTGCGCCCCATCGGGAAATTCGGGTGGCGCCAGTTCGGCGCGCGCCAGCCAGGGAGTGAGCATAAGGACGAGGATCGAGCGACCCGGGAATCGGTGCACGGGTTACGCAACGGCCCCGCCCCCATCCTTCTTTCAAAAAGTGTAACAATTTTCCCGGGTTGGTGTTATTCTTGAAAGATGCGGCCTCCCGTCGCCGTTTACTTATGCGGCCGCCCGTCATGAACGAACTTTCGCCGTCGTCGCTGCACACGCGACCCAGCTTGCTGTTGCGCGTGCGCGACTGGGCGGACGCGTCGAGTTGGGAGGAGTTCTACCGGCTGTACCGCAAGTTGGTCTACGGGCTCGCCCGGCGCTCCGGATTGGCCCACGCCGATGCGGAGGACGTATGCCAGGAGGTGTTTCAACGTCTGGCCCAGACGATCCACCGTTTCGAGGCCGATCCGAATCGCGGCTCGTTTCGCGGTTGGGTCATGAATCTGACCCGCTGGCGGATCGCCGACCGGTTTGCCGCCCGCGCCGCAGATCGGCGGGCCGAACCGGGCGCGACCGCCCTTCCGGCCCCGGACCTGGATCAGCTTCCCGCCCCGGCCGAAATCGAGGAAGCCTGGAACCGCGAATGGCAGGAGCACGCCTTGGCGACGGCTCTGGAGCGTTTGGCCCGGCGGACCAAACCGCGGCACTTTCAAGTGTTCGACCTCTACATCCGCCAACACTGGCCGGTTTTGCGCGTGGCCAGTGAATTGGGCGTCAATCCGGCCTCGGTTTACTTGATCGGCCACCGGCTGACGCAGCAACTCAAGCTGGAGGTCGCGCGGTTGCACCGCCAACTCGGGTGAATGGGACGATCGAGCCTCCGCGGATCACCGATTACGACCTCCTGCGCCTGATCGGCCGGGGCGGCTACGGAGACGTCTGGCTGGCGCGCGGGGTCACGGGCGTCTACCGGGCCATCAAGATCGTATGGCGCAACCGGTTTGCCGATTCGGAGCCGTTCGAGCGCGAATTCAACGGGCTAAAGGAATTCGCCGTCGTGTCGCTGGCCGAACCGAGCCAGCTCGCCCTGCTGCACGTCGGACGCTGCGACGACAGCGGCTATTTCTACTATGTGATGGAATTGGCCGACGACGCGGCTGGCGGCACGTCGATCCGGCCGGATAGTTACGCGCCGCTCACGCTCAAGGCCCTGCGGGAGAGGCAGGGCCGATTGCCGGCGGCGGAAGTTCTGGCCGTGGCAATCGAACTCGGCCAAAGCCTGGCCTGCCTGCATGCCCGCGGCCTGGTGCATCGCGACATCAAGCCGTCGAACGGGATCGTCGTGCAGGGCCGGGCGAAATTGGCGGATATCGGCCTGGTTTCGGCCTCCTCGGCCACGAGCAGCTACGTCGGCACCGACGGCTTCGTGGCGCCGGAGGGTCCCGGCCAGCCGCCAGCCGATGTCTACGCCTTGGGCAAGCTCCTGTACGAGCTGTCGACCGGCCTCGACCGGCGGCAATATCCGCAGCTACCGGCGGATCTGAGCCGGGCGCCCGACCGCCGGATGCTGTTCGAATTGAACGAGACGCTCCTGCGCGCGTGCGACCCGGACCCCGCCCGCCGCCATCCCGACGGCGCCGCATTGCTGGCGGACCTCCGGCTGATCGAGTCCGGCGGCTCGCTGCGCCGCCGGCGACGCCGGCGCCAGGCGGCGGTGCTGGCCGCCGTCGTCGCGTGCGCCGGAGCGCTCGGCCTGGCGGGCGCCTGGTGGCGGTCCGGGGGCCCGGCCCAGACCGCGGCCATCGCCGTCCTGCCGTTCGCCAACTTGAGCGAAGGCGCGGTGAAGGACGCGTTTTTTGCCGACGGCGTCCAGGAAGACATCCTGGCAAATCTCGCCCACATCGGGGCGTTTCGCGTGGTCTCGCGGACGACGGTCATGCCCTACCGCGACACCAAGAAGAGCCTGCGGCAGATCGCCCGGGAACTGGGGGTCGATTACGTCTTGGAAGGCAGCGTGCAGCGCACCGATCGCCACGTGCGGGTCAACGGCCAGTTGATCGACGCCCGCTCCGACCGGCTGCTCTGGGCGCGCGCGTACGACCGCGATCTCACCGACATTTTTGCGATTCAGTCGGAAATCGCCGGACAGATCGCCGGCGCGCTCGATCTGACGCTGCATCCCTCGGAGCAATCCCTGCTCGACCGCCGGCCCACCGCGAATATCGCGGCCTACGACCTGTATCTGCGGGCGCGCGCGCTCAAGAACGAGCACCCGTCGAGCCTGGACGAGCGCGAGGCGCTTCTGCGCAAGGCCGTGCAATTCGACCCCGCCTTCGCCGAGGCCTGGGGCGAACTCGCGGAAGTCGAGGCCTTCGCCTACTTCTCCGGCGAGGATCCGGCCGCCGACCGCCTGGCCAAGGCCACCGCCGCCATCGGCACCGCGACGCGCCTCGCGCCGGATTCCTTCGGCGTGATCCGCAGTCTGGGCACGTATCGGTATTACGCGCACCGCGACTATGCCGGCGCCCGCGAGCAGTACGCGAAGCTCGCCCGCCTCCAGCCCAACGATCCGACCATCGCGTTCAGTCTGGCCCTGATCGAACGCCGCCAGGGCCGGTGGGATCGGGCGGCCGAGGACCTGCGCCGGGCCGTCGCGCTCGATCCGGCCAATATCGAATGCCTGCGCGAACTGCGCCTCACGCTCGCGGCCGGCCGGCGCTACGCCGAGGCGATGGCGGTGCAACGCCGCCTGATCGACCTGCGACCGGACGATCCGTTGGAGGAGCCGTTCGTCCTGGCCGAAATGGCCTTTGCGGCGACCGGATCGACGCGCGAGGCCGAAGACTTCTTCCGCCACCTGGCGCCCGAACTCGCGGAGTCCCCGCGGGTGCTGGCGATGCGCAAGGCCTGGGCCCTGGAGATCGGCGACGCGGCGACCGCGATTGCGCTCGACCGGCGCCAACCCTATTTTGACGACCTGGGCTGGTCCCGCTATCTGCAGGCCCTGGGCGCGGCGGCGGCCTACGTCGGCGTGGGCGATGGACCGGGTGCGCGCGCGCGCATCGCCGGCTTTCCGGAGGAACTCCGGCAGAAACTCCAGGCCGAACCCGACAATCCGAGCCTCTGGTCCGCCTTGGGGTCGATGGAAGCGCTGCTCGGACACCGGACCGAGGCCCTGCGGGCCGCCCACCGAGCCATCGAGTTGATGCCGGTCGAGCGGGACGCGGTCGACGGCATGGGCTACCGCGACATGCTGGTGGTGACCGAGGCCTGGCTGGGCGAGCGCGAGCGCGCGATCGCCGAGTTGAGCCGTCTCGAAAAGGTGCCCGACATCTGGCGGGCGAGCGGCCACTCCATTCACGGCGCCGTCTTCCTTACCCTGCGCGCCGAACCGGGTTTTCAGCGGCTCCTGAACGACCCGCGATCCCAACAGGCGCTATTCTAGTCCGCGCCGCTGGCCGTGCCCGCGGGCAAACGCGCCATGCCGCGCCCGTTCGGCCCGGCCGCGGCTCGGACGCCTACTGCGTCTGCTCGGGCTCGGCGTGCGCCGTGAGCTGGACCAGACTGCGCAGCGAGGTGAAGTGCCGGCTCAGGTCGAAATCCCCGCCCAGCCCGTCGACCAACTTGTCGAAGAGATCCTTCTTGACGGCCTTGAGCGCCTGGATCCGCTCCTCCACCGTGCCCGCCGTGACCATGCGGTAGACGAAGACGGTGTTGGTCTGGCCGATGCGGTGCACCCGGTCGACCGCCTGCGCCTCCACCGCGGGATTCCACCACGGGTCGAGCAGGAATACGTAGTCGGCCTTGTGGAGCGTGATGCCGGTGCCGGCCGCCTTCAGCGAGACCAGCATGGCGGCCGCGCCCGGCGCATTCTGGAAATCCTGCACCGGCTTCTGGCGGTCCAGGGTCATCCCGGTGAGCTCGAAGCGCGGCAGGTCCGGAAAACTCTGGGCCAAGGCGGCGCGCACGCGGTTGAGCAGCAGGACGAATTGCGAGAAGATGACCACCTTGTGCCCGCTGCCGACCACCTCGGCCAGCTTCTCGACCAGGAGGTTGATCTTGCCCGAATCGGTCAGGGGCGCGTGCAGCCAGGGCAGCATGTCGGGGTCGCAGCAGGTCTGGCGCAGGCGGGTCAGCAGGGCCAGGAAGCCAAACGACTTCTCCCGCATGGCCGCCCCCACGTCGTCGCCCAGCCGGGCCAGGCCCTCCGCGCAGATTCGGGCGTACTCGGAGCGCTGCACGTCGGTCAGCGGACAGATGAGGTCCATCTCCACCTTGGGCGGCAGTTCCTGGGCCACTTCCTTCTTCGTGCGCCGGAGCATGAACGGCGCCAACTGCGCGCGCAGCCGGTGCAGCGTGCCCTCGCGGTCGTTGTGCAACGCGGCCTCGAAGGCGGCGCGCGCGCCGAACAGGCCGGGCAGGAGGAAGCGAAAGATGCTCCACAGGTCGAGCTGGCGATTTTCGAGCGGCGTGCCCGTCAGGACGATCCGATGGCGGGCGCGGACCGCAAAGCAGGTCTGCGTGACCTTGGCGTCCGGATTCTTGATGAACTGGCCCTCGTCCAGCACGGCATACCCGAACTCGTGCTGATCGAGCAGCGGCCGGTGCTTGCGCAGCTGGGTGTAGCTGGCCAGCCAGAGGACCCCATCGGCGCGGGAAGTGAAGTCGTGACCGGACTTGAGGACGTCGACCGCCAGGCGGGGAAAGAACTTTTCGATCTCCTCCCGCCAAACCGGCACGACGCTGGCCGGGCAGACGATCAAGTTGGGCCGGCCCGGTATGGCCCGCGCGGCGAGCAGCGCGAGCACCTGGACCGTCTTGCCCAGGCCCATCTCGTCGGCCAGGAGGCTGTGGCAGCCCACCTCGCAGAGGTGGTGCAGCCACTCCACGCCCCGCCGCTGATACGGCCGGAGCCAGGCGGGCAATTCGGGGGGGCCCTCGGTCGGCGCGAGCACCTTCTGGCGCCAGACCTCGATCTCCGGCGACAGGCTCACCTTGAGTCGGGCGTCGTTGAACAGGGAAAACACCAGATAGGGCGGAACGATCGCGCCCTCGGCCGCCGTCTCGGCCAGGTTCCGCTGCCAGGAACTGTACGACTCCCAGCGCTCGGGACTGAGGGCGACGATGCCGAGGTTGGGCAGGATGACCGCCTGGCCCTCGCGCTTGAGCAGGCTCTGCACCTCGGTGTCGGTGAGCATCCGCTCGCCGGCCCGGAAGATCCACCGCAGGTTTAGGACGCCCTCGGGTCCGGGGCCGACCTGCCGTTCGGCCACCGCCTCGATCTCCACCGCGCGGGTTCCCTTGACCAGATTGCCGGCCTTGTCGTCGAGTTCGACCAGAAAGACCTTCTTCCATGCGGGCAGATTCGTGCGCAGGAAATTGGGGATCTCCACGAGCGATTCGAGCAGGTAGACGCCGGTTTCCTGGTCGTAGACGAAGTGCGCCTTGCGCGCATACGCGGCCAGGCCGATCAGCTTGGCCCGTTCGGCCGAAGAAACGTGGCCGTTGCCGTTGACGTGGGCGCCCGGCCCCAGGGCGGGCACGCGCGCCTTGCGCTCGGTCTCGAGCCAGCACGCCTGAAAGGTGAGTCCGGCCGACTTGGTCTTGAACACGAGCAGCAGGGGCCGGGCCGGTCCGCCCAGGCGCGCCGCCGGCGCCGGGGCCGCGTGCCCGTTGCCGGCCACCGCCGCCGCGCCGTTACCGTTCGCGGTCCGCTTGGGGGCCTCGACCCCGGAGCCGTTGCCCGCGACCGGCGCGGCCACGCCCCCGTCCGAGGTCATTTCCGTCCCGGAATTGTCGGGCAGCGGAGAAATCTCGTCGGCCACCAATTCCTCAATTTCGTGCAGGCCGGCCACCGCCAGGGCATGGGCCAGATCGCGGTCGGTCGACGACGAACGCACGCTCAGGCCGGCGGCATGCCACTCGATGACGGCGTATTCGTCCTTCTTCTCGATCCGCCGGTGGACGATGGCGTCCTTGTCGCTCAATTCCAGTTCGCGCACTTCCCCGTCCCGATAAATCCGGCGGCCCTCCTCCAACTGCTCGGCCGTGAAGCTGCCGCACCACTCGTCGGCGAGCTTCTCAAACCAAAACTCCAGGGCCAATGGAGTGTAGAAGCGCTTGGGTCCGTGGGATTGCATCAACTAAAAAAGGCCCACTTAAAAAACGGCCAGATCGACCCGCAACCTAAATCGCTTAACCCCAGTATAAGTAAATTTTCGCACCCGACGACGATTCCGGCTTGCTCCCGCGCGCGACACCGGCTGCTGAATGGAGGATGGCAGCGACCGCCGCAAGAACCGGGAATGAACGCCAGATAGGGATCGATATCACCCTTTATTCGCTGCCCGAGCCGGAGCTCCTGGGCCGGCTGGCGAGTGGCGCCGGCGGCCTGAGTTCCGCCCAGGCCGCCGAGGTCCTGGATCGAGTCGGCCCGAACACCATCGCGGCCGGCGGCCGCAAGTCGATGATCATGGATCTGCTGCACCGCTGCCGCAATCCCCTGGTCATCCAGTTGCTGATCATGGTGTTCATCTTCTATTACGTCGCCAATTGGCCGGAGCGGGATCTCGGCGACGCGCTCGTGGTCGGCGGCATGCTCGTCCTGAGCGTCATGTTGTCCTATGTGCAGGAGTCGCGCTCCTCGCGCGCGGTGGAGAAACTGCAGAAGATGGTGAAAACCACCGTGACCGTCCTGCGCGACGGCAAGGAGGCCGAGGTGCTGCTCGAGGAAGTCGTCCCGGGAGACATCGTGGTCCTGGCGGCCGGCAGCCTGATTCCGGCCGACCTGCGGGTCCTGGCGGCCAAGGATTTCTTTGTGACCCAATCGGCCCTGACCGGGGAATCGATGCCGGTCGAAAAGGCCGCGGACGCGAACCAATCGGGTCGCACCGCCTTCGAGTTCACCAACGCCTGCTTCATGGGCAGCAACGTGCTGAGCGGCTCGGCCCGCGCGATCGTGCTGGTGACGGGCGCGCGCACCTTCTTCGGTTCGCTGGCCGAAAAGCTCAAAGCCCGGCGCGATCCCACGAGCTTCGACCAGGGCGTGCTCAAGTTCACCTGGCTGATGATCCGCTTCATGGTGGTGATGGTCACGGCCGTGTTCCTGATCGTGGGCCTGCGCGACCACAATTGGGTCAGCGCCCTCCTGTTTGCCCTGGGCGTCGGCGTCGGCCTGACCCCGGAAATGCTGCCGATGATCATGACGGTCTGCCTCTCGAAGGGCGCCCTCATGATGTCGCGCAAGAAGGTCATCGTGAAACACCTTCACGCCATCCAGAATTTCGGGGCGATGGATGTGCTCTGCACCGACAAGACGGGCACGCTCACCCAGGACCACGTGGTGCTCGAGCGCTACGTCGACGTGACCAACCGCGTGAGCGAGGACGTGCTGCGGTACGCCTACATGAACAGCTTCTATCAGACCGGTCTGCGCAACCTGCTCGACCGGGCGATCCTCGCCCACACCGACCTCGACGTGGAGCGCAATTGCCGCAAGGTCGACGAAATCCCGTTCGACTTCAAACGCCGGCGCATGTCGGTCGTGATCGATTACGAGGACCGGCACGTGCTCATCTGCAAGGGCGCGGTCGAGGAAGTGATCGGAGCCTGCGTCAACTACCAGGTCGACGAGGACATCAATCCTTTGATCCAGCTGATCCGCGACGACCTTCTGGACGAGTACCGGACGCTGAGTTCCCAGGGCTACCGCGTGCTCGCGATCGCCTACCGGGAATTCGACCGATCCAAGCCGGTGTTCACCGTCGCCGACGAGTCCGAATTGATCCTGCTCGGCTACATCGCCTTTTTCGACCCGCCAAAGGACACCTCGGCGCGGGCCATCGAGGCCCTGGGCCGCTCGGGCGTGGCCGTGAAGATCCTCACCGGCGACAACGAATTGGTCACCCGCAAAGTCTGCAGCGACGTGGCGATGACGATCACGAAAATCGTGACCGGTCCTCAGCTCGGAGCCTTGGACGAGGCCGGGTTCGCCCAGGCCGTGCAGGAGGCCAATGTGTTCGCCCGGCTGACGCCCGATCAGAAGGAGAAGGTGATCAAAACGCTGCGCGGCCAGGGCCATGTCGTCGGTTTCATGGGCGACGGCATCAACGACGTGCTCGCGATGAAGGCGGCCGACGTCGGCATCTCGGTCGACACCGCGGTCGACGTGGCGAAGGAGTCGGCCGACCTGATCCTCCTCGAAAAGAGCCTGCTCGTGCTCGAGGACGGCATTCTCGAGGGCCGCAAAGTCTTTGGCAACATCATCAAGTACATCAAGATGGGCGCCAGCTCGAACTTCGGCAACATGTTCAGCATGACGGGCAGCCTGTTCGTGCTGCCCGCCAACTTCCTGCCGATGACCCCGACCCAAATCCTGGTCAACAACCTGCTCTACGACATGTCCCAGGTCGGCATCCCGCTCGACAACGTCGATCCCGAGTACCTTGAAAAGCCGCGCCGCTGGAACATCAAGAGCATCCAGAACTTCATGATGTTCATCGGCCCCATCAGTTCGATTTTCGACTACGCCACCTTCTTCCTCATGCTCTATGGCTTTGGCTGCATCATGTGGGGACGGGATGGCACGCCGGTCTCGGTCAAGGAACACCTGGAGAAGCTCTTCCACAGCGCGTGGTTTGTGGAGTCGCTGATCACGCAGACCTTGATCGTCCACGTCATCCGCACGCGCCGCATACCGTTCATCCAGAGCCGGGCCAGCCGCACAATGATCGTCACGACCCTGACCGTCATGGCGATCGGCGCCTGGCTGCCGTATTCGCCGCTTTCCGGAGTGCTCGGCCTGACCCCCTTGCCGGCCAGCTTCTTTCCGTGGCTTGCGCTCTTCATCCTGCTATACTGCGTACTGACCCATTCGGTGAAAATGTGGTTTTACCGGCGCTTCGGAAACGATTAACTGACCTATGCGTAGCATATTGACCGCGCTCCAGGACGGGCGCCTGTTCGAATTGCCGGAAGCGGCGGGCAAGGAGCGCGTGCTGGCGTTTCTCGCCCGGATATTGGACGCCAATCCCAATATCGAGGCCGGCCTGGACGCGGGCGAAGAGGTCACCCGGCGCGAGACCGAATGCAACACCGGGATCGGGCTCGGCGTGGCCGTGCCGCATGTGCGGGGCCGCCGGGAAGAAGGCGAACTCTTCTGCGCGATCGGCTGGTCCTCGCAGGGCATCGCCTACGACGCGGCCGACGGCAAGCCGGTGCACCTCGTCGTGATGTATTACATTCCGGGGGCGCAGAAGAACGTTTACCTCAAGGAGGTCTCCACCCTGGTCAAGGCGATCCGCAAAAGCGGCGGCATCGACCCGATTGCGGGCGCTCCCGATCTGAACGCGGTCCGGAACCTCCTCCTCGACTGGGTGA
>CAZWMF010000109.1:0-9662 GCA_964634535.1 uncultured Opitutaceae bacterium
TGGGCCAGGTCGGCCAGGGCGGCCGGGCTCTTGGCGGACAAAAGCAGCCACCACGGGCCCGGACCGGCCGGCGGGCCGGCCGGTTCGGGCGGCGGCTCCTCCACGACGAGATGGGCGATCGTTCCGCACGAACCGAACGAACTCACCCCGGCGACGCGCCGGCCGCCGGCCGGCCAGGGCCGCAGGACGGTCGGGATCTGCGCGGGGATGTCGGCCAGGCGCAGTTCGGGATTTTCCCGCCGGAAATGCAGGTGCGCCGGAATCTCGCCGTGGCGCGCGGCCAGCGCCGCCTTGATCAACCCGCCGATGCCCGCGGCCGATTCCATGTGGCCCAGGTTGGTCTTGAGCGAACCGAGGACGAGCGGGGTCCGCCGCGCGGCGTCGCCGCCGAACAGCGCCGCCAGCGCCTCGGCCTCGATCGGATCGCCCAGCGCGGTGCCGGTGCCGTGCGCCTCGAGATAGTCGATTTCGTGGGGGCCGACGCCCGCGACCTTCTGCGCCCGCCGGATCACCTCGGCCTGCGCCGCGCCGTTCGGCACGGTCAATCCGCTGCGTTCGCCGTCCTGGGCCACCGCGCTCCCCCGGACGACCGCCCAGATGCGATCGCCGTCGGCCCGGGCCCGGGACAGGAGCTTGAGCACGACCACGCCGCAGCCCTCGCCGCGCACGTAGCCGTCGGCGTCCGCATCGAAGGCCCGGCAGACGCCCCCGGGCGAAAGCATGCGCGCCCGCGCCACCGCGACCGACCCGTCGGGAATCAGCACGAGGTTCACGCCCGCCGCCAGGGCGAGCGAACTTTCGCCGGAGCGCAGGCTCTGGCAGGCCAGGTGCGCGGCCACGAGCGACGACGAGCAGGCCGTGTCCACGGCGATCGCCGGTCCGCGCAGGCCGAAAGAGTAGCTCAATCGGCCGGCCGCGATATTGGCCACGTTGCCGGTGGCCGCGTACACGTCGATCTTGGCGATATCCCCGCCGACGATCAGCTTTTGATAGTCGATCACCGTGAGCCCGACGAACACGCCGCCCGCGGTGCCGTGGAGGGTCGGCGGGGGAATCCCCGCGTCCTCCAGGGCTTCCCAGGCCGTCTCGAGGAGGAGCCGCTGCTGCGGATCCATCGCCACCGCCTCGCGCGGCGAGATGCAGAAGAAGCCGGCGTCAAAGCGGTCCACATCGTCCAGGAACGCGCCGCGCCGGGTGTTGATCTTGCCGGGCGCCTCGGGGTCGGGGTCGTAGTGCGCGTCGACCGGCCACCGCTCGGCGGGCACCTCGCGCACGGCGTCGAAGCCGGTGCGCAAGCGCTCCCAAAACGCCTCGGGCCCGCGCGCCCCACCGGGAAACCGACAGCCGATGCCGACGATCGCGACCGGCTCGCGCAGGGCGCTCAAGGTCGTCTCGAGCTCCGCGATCCGCGCCTGCTGCTTCTTGAGCGCGAGAAACGCGTTGCGCAGCGCCGCATCCGGCGTGGCCGGCGGGGCCGGTGGGGCCTGCCCCGCCGCAGCACCAGCGGAGGCAGGCGCGCTCACGGTCCGCCCTCCCCCAGGACCGAACGGGCTTCCTGCTCGAGCAGCCGCGCCAGCTCCTCGGTGGGCAGCTGCTCGAGCACGGGCTCGTCCACCGGATCGGCCGGAAACAGCCCGGCCAAATGGGCGGCCAACGCCGCGATATTGGGGTGGTTGAACACGACCGTCGCCCGCAGGGCCACGCCCAGCTCGGCCTGCAATCGATTCTTGATCTCGATCGCCATGAGCGAGTCCAAGCCGAGTTCGAAGAATCCGCGCGCGGGCTCGGGCCTGCGCCCGTCGCGCAGCCGCAGGGTTTGCGCCACGGCGTCCTGGAGCCAGCTGGTCAGCCGATCGAGGCGCTCGGCGGCCGGCAGCGCGGCAAATTCCCGATACCGGGGCGTCTTCTCGATCGGCGCCGCCCGTTCGACCCCGCCGAGTTCGGCGAACAGCCGGCTGCGGCCCCGCGCGGCGAACAGCTCCCGGAACAGCGGCCAATCGACCGAGGCGACCACCTGTTCGGGTTGGCGCAGGGCCACGATCCGCTCGAGCGCCGCGATGCCGTCGTCGGGCGGCGTCGCGCGCAGGCCCAGCCGGTTGAGCTGGGCCAGATCGGCGGCGCTGATGATCATGCCGCCTTCGGACCACGGCCCCCAATTGATGATCGTGGCGGGCAGGCCGCGCGCCCGCCGGAGCTGTCCCAGCGCGTCCAGGAAGGTGTTGGCGGCCGCGTACAGCGGCTGGCCCCGCGAGCCCCAGACCGCGGAAATCGAGGAGAACGCGACCCACCAATCCAACCGGAGGCCGAGCGTGAGCTCGTGCAGAATCCAGGCGCCGGTGGTCTTCGGCCCCAGGACGGCGCCGTGCTCGGCGAAGACCGTGTCGCGGGCGGACCGGTTTTCGGGCAGGCCGGCCAGATGGAAGAGGCCGGCGAGGGGTCGGCCGCGCCGGTCGATCTCGCGAAATAACTCGGCCATGCGCTCCGCGTCGCACACGTCCGCCGCCACGGCCTCGACCTGGGCGCCGAGCGCTTCCAACCCGAGCACGGCCTCGATCTTGCCGCGGGTCAGCGCGTCGACTTCCAGCCCGGGCGCGGCCCAGACGGCGCGGGGGGGCAGCGGATGCAACCCGGTCAGGACGAGATGGCGCGCGCCGCGCTCGACCAGCCGGCGGGCGACCCGCCGGCCCAGGCCGCCGAGCCCGCCCGTGATCAGATAGACGGCGTCGGCGCGCGGCGCGAGCGGCGCGCTCGCCTCGAGCGGCGTGGCGACGAGCCGCGGCGCAAACCGCCGGCCGCCGCGAAAGGCCACCTGGTCTTCGCCCCCCGAGGGGACGAACTCGCGCACCAGGCGGGCCGTTTCGTCCTCGCCCGGATTGAAATCGAGGTCCACCGCCCCGCCCCAGATCGCGGAATGCTCCAAGGCGAGCACCCGCGCCAGGCCCCAGGCCGGGGCCTGCGCCGGGGCGCACGAACCCGAACTGCCCGCCACCCCGCCGAGCGCGCCGCGCGTGACGAGCCAGATCCGGCCGGGCGCGTTCGCCCGATCGAAAGCCTGGGCCAAATGCAGGAGGCTCGCGACGCCGACGTGCAAACCGGCGCGCACCGTGTCGATCTCTCCCCCGCCCTGCCGCGCCAAGTCGAGGCTCCACAGGTGGACCGCGCCCTGCGGCGGTCCGGACAGGGCGGACAGCACCCGGACAAAATCGTCGAGCGCCAGGGGATTGACTTGAAACCGACCGGCGCCCAGGTCGGCGAGGGCCTGGCCCATTTCCACGAGGACGGGCGCGGCCCCCCGCGCCGCCAGGGCGTCGGCCACCCGCCGGCCGCACCCGCCGCCCTCGTCCAGCACGAGCCAGGGGCCGGCGAGCGCCGCCGCCGCCTCGGCCTCGCCGGCCGATTCCCGCCACGTCACCCGGTGAAACAGCCGGTCGAAATCGGGCGAAACCACCGCCGCAGGGATCGGCTCGGCCGGCTTCGCCCCCCCGCAGCGCCGACGCAATTCATCCAGGTGGGGCAGCGCGGCCAGGACGGCGTCGACCGGCGCTCCGAAGTCGAGCAGGCAGGCGATCTCGTTCACGCCGGCCGCTCCCAGCCGGCGGACCAGGGCCGAAGCCGCGTCGACCGTGCCAAACAGGGCCCGCTGCGCATAAAAGCGCTCGAAGACAAAGCCGACAAAATCCTCCAAATCCGCCGCCGACATCCGCGCGACGGCCGAGCCCACCCCGCGGCTCGCCGCCAGGCCCTGGAGCAGATGGTTGTTCTCCCGGAGGAACGCGCAATAGGGCCCGCGGATCGTCGCCCGCACCGCGGCGTCGTCCGGGCCGACAAAGGTGTGCACCATCACGGTCACCCGGCCGGCCGCCGGGTCGTGACCGGCGCGGGCCCGGGCCGCGCGGTAGAGGGCGATCTTCTCCGCGAGCTGGGCCGGATCCTGGTCGAGCAGGTGCGTGAGCAGATTGGCGCCCTCCGTCCCGGCGCGCTCGAAGGTGCGCGGATTGCCGGCGGCGGTCACCCAGGCCGGCAGGTCGGGTTGCACGGGGCGAGGATGGATGAGGACGCGCGCGGGCGCGCCGATGCCGCTGACCGCCTCGGCCGGCAAACCGCGCCAGAGCCGCCGCACCTCGGCCAGCGTGCGGAACACCGCCTCGTGCCGGTCGGCGTACCCGCCCGGATTCATCGCAAAATCCTCCGGATTCCAACCCGACGCGAACGACAGGCCGGCCCGGCCCCCGGACAGGTTGTCGATCACCGACCAATCTTCGGCGATGCGCAGCGGGTGGTGGAGCGGGGCCACCAGGCTGCCCGCCATCAGCCGCAGCCCGCGCGTCTCCCGGGCCAGCATGGCGGCGAGTATCGCCGGATTGGGGTAGAGGCCGCCGAACCGGGTGTAATGGCGCTCGGGCACCCAAACGCTGCTGAAGCCGTGGTCGTCGGCGTAGCGCGCCGCCTCGACGATGAAGCGGTACGGATCGGTCTCGCCCGGGGTCGCCTCTCCATTGAAGAACATGATTCCGAACGCCATGGCTTCGTCCGAGGCGGCGTCGGTCCAGGTGCGGCGGACCGGCTCGGCCCGGCGCGGGGCCGGCGCCGGCAATTCCTTCCAGTGGCGTTCGGCCGCGAAGGGATGGCCCGGAAAGCCCGCGCCGGAACGGCGGCGGGCTCCCGGCGCGCGCAGGGCCGGCCAGGCCACCGGCACCCCGTGGGCCCACAGTTCGGCCGCCGCCGCGCGCAGGAGCACCGCGCCGTCCTCGCCCGGCCGCAGCGTGCTCACCCAGCGCGCCGCCGGACCGCGCCAGCTCTTTTGCGCCAGGGCCGACAAGACCGGTTTCGGTCCCACCTCCACGAACAGCCGGCCGCCGCGCCGTTCGAGCGCGCCCACGCAGTCGGCGAAGCGCACCGGCGCGAGCACGTGCGCCCGCCAGTGAGCGGCCGTGCCGACGTCGGCGTCGGGTCGCAGGGCCGAAATCACCGGAATGCGCGGCGGAGAAAACCGGACCGAGGCGAGCACGGCGTCGAACGGGTCGAGCATGGGCGCCATGAGCGGCGAATGGAAGGCATGGGACACCGCGAGCGGCCGGGAGGATATCCCGCGGCGCAGCAGGCCGGCGGCGGCGGCGGCCAATTCGGCCTGCGGGCCCGCGAGCACGGTCTCCTCCGCGCAATTGACGGCCGCGACCGCGAGGCTTCCGCCCGCGCCCAGCACGGCCCCCACCTCGCCCTCGCCCGCCAGGACGGCGAGCATTCCGCCCCCGTCCGGCAGGGCCTGCATGAGCCGGCCGCGTTCCGCCACGAGGCGCAGGCCGTCCTCGAGCGAGAACACGCCCGCGACGCAGGCGGCCACGAATTCGCCGATCGAGTGGCCGGCCACCGCGCTCGGCCGCACGCCCCAGGAGCCGAGCAATTCGGCCAGCGCCCACTCCAGAGCGAACAAGGCGGGCTGCGCAAACGCGGTTTCGTTGAGCCGCCCGTCGTCCGGGCCAGCGTGCATGACGGCCAAGAGCGGACTGGGCAGCCGGGAATCGAGCAAGGCCGCGCAGCGCTCCATGGCCGCGCGAAAAACCGGCTCGCGGGCGTACAGATCGCGCCCCATGCCGGCCCACTGCGAGCCCTGGCCGGTGAAGAGGAACACGGGTTCGCTCCCGCCGGGCGCGATGCGCCGAGGTTCGGCCGCGCGCGCCGACGCGGCCAGGTCGGCGCCGCTCGCGCCCACCGCGAAGGCGCGGCAGGGCAATTCGGCCCGGCCCTCGGCGATCGTGGCGCAGACATCGCCCAGCGCCGCGGCCGGATGGGCGCCCAGCCAAACCGCCCAGTCGCGCGCGAGCTGGCGGGCCGCCTCCTCGGTCTTCGCCGACAAGGGCAGAATCCACGGTCCGGGCCCGGCGGCTGGGCCGGCGGCGGCGGCGGGCGCCTCCTCCACGACCACATGCGCATTCGTGCCCGTGAAGCCGAACGAACTCACGCCGGCGCGGCGCGGCGCGCCGTCCGGCGGCGACCGCCAGGGTTGGCGCTGCGCGACGACGCGAACCGGAAAGTTTTCCCAGGCGATATGCGGACTCGGCGTGCGAAAGTGCAGGCTCGCCGGGATTTCGCCGTGGCGCAGCGCGAGCACCACCTTGGCCAGACTGGCGATACCGGCGGCCGCCTCCAGGTGACCGAGATTGGTCTTCACCGATCCCACCAGCAGGCGGTCCTCGATCCCGCGGCCCTCGCCCAGGGCTGCGGCCAGCGCTTGCATCTCGATCGGGTCGCCCAGGGCCGTGCCGGTCCCGTGCGCCTCGACATAGTCGATCGACCGGGCGGCCACCCCGGCGCGCGCCAAGGCGAGTCGGATGACCCGCTCCTGGGCGGGACCATTGGGCGCGGTCAGGCCGTTGCTCCGGCCGTCCTGGGTCACGGCGCTGCCGCGCAGGACGGCGAGAATCGAGTCGCCCGCCGCCAGGGCCGCGTCCAGGCGCTTCAAGACCACCAGCCCGCAGCCCTCCGAACGCACATAGCCGTCGGCCGCCGCGTCAAAGGCCTTGCACCGACCGTCGGCCGCCAGCATCCGGGCCCGGGCGAAATTGACCCCGAGTTCCGGCCCCAGGATGGCGTTGACCCCGCCCGCCAGCGCGAGCGAGCACTCGCCGCCGAGCAGCACCCGGCAGGCCTGGTGCACCGCGACGAGCGAGGACGAGCAGGCCGTGTCCAGCGCGACGGCCGGTCCGCGGAAGTCGAAGAAGTAGGCTAGCCGGCCCGCCGCCGCGCTCAAGGCCGAGCCGGTGCCGCTATAGGCGTCGATGCGGTCCGGCTCCCCGGTGGGCAGCGTGCGCCGGGCGTAATCCTGCGTGCTGATGCCGATGAAAACACCGGCGTCGGTGCCCGCGAGCCGGCCCGGATCTTGACCGGCGTCCTCGAGCGCGCGCCAGGCGGTCTCCAGGAGCAGGCGCTGCTGCGGGTCCATGCCCTCGGCTTCGCGGGGGGATATGCCAAAAAAATCCGCGTCGAAGCGGTCGATTCCCTCGAGGTAACCGCCCGGCGCCGACTCGCCGTCCCAGCGCCCGGGCGGCCGCTCGCCGATGGCGTCCACGCCGTCGCGCAGAAGCTGCCAATAGGCCGCCGGATCGCCGACGCGGCCGGGCAGCCGCAGGCCGAGCCCGATGATCGCGACGGAGCCGGAATCACCGGGCGCGGTCCCGGCGGCCACCGGCGCCGCCTCGACGCCGGCCAGGTGCGCGCTCAGCCGAGCGATGTCGGGAAAGTCGTAAAGGGCCATCGGCGGCACCGGACGCCCCAGCCAGGTCTGCAATTCGCCCGACAGCTCGACGTGGGCGGCGGAATCCAACCCGTACGCGGAGAAGGTTGTGCGGGGGTCGACAACCGACAGCCGGAGTCGAGCCGCCAGCCGACGAGTCAGCCAGCCGGCAATTTCGGCCTGCACCCCCGTCAACCCCGCCGTAGCCGGCTCCGCCGGCGAAGGCGGGAGGGGCCCGCACGACCCCGCCGCCCCAATCCCTTGGTTCATCATTTGCCCAGCCGCCGACGGCGAAGGCGGGCCCGCCAAGGCTCCCGCCGAATCCAACCCACCCGCCCCATCCCCCTCGCCAACGCCATCCCGCCACTCCCCCACCACTTCGAGCTGCCCTGCCAAAAACTGCGCCCGCGTTTCCGCCCGCCGGGTCTTTCCCGACGAAGTCTTGGGCACGGTGGCCGGTTTGAGCAGCACCACGGCGCACGGCCGCACGCCGTGCTCCTCGGCGATCGACCGGGCGATGGCGCCGCCGACCTCGGCCGGATCCAGGCCGCGCAAGGCGGTGCGCTCGACCTCGTGGGCGACGACCAACCGCTCCTCGCCGTCGCGATCGATCGCGAAGGCCGCGCCGCCGCCGAAGCGCAGCGCCGGATGGGCGGCGCCCGCAGTGGCCTCGATGTCTTGCGGATAGTGATTGCGGCCCCGCACGATGATCAGGTCCTTGGCCCGCCCGCAGATGAACAGTTCGCCGTCGGCGTCGAGGTAGCCCAGGTCGCCGGTCCGCAGCCAGGGCGCGGGATCGTCCACCCGGCGCGCCTGAAAAACCTCCGCCGTTTCCCCGGGCCGCTGCCAGTATCCGGCGCTGACGGTCGGTCCGGCGATCCACACCTCGCCGACGACGCCCGACGCCACCGCCCGGGATTCGGCCGGGTCCACCACGGCCACGCGAGTCTCCAGAATCGGGTGGCCCGAACTGACGAGTTCGAACACCTCCTCGGCCGGCGCCGCGGGCGGGGCCGCGACGAAGCGACCGCGCTCGAGGTCGGCCCGCAGCACCCGGCGGGTCACCGGCAGCCGGTTCAGTTCGCAGCCCGTGACCATGAGCGTGGCCTCGGCCAGGCCGTAGGTGGGATAGAGGGTTTGCGGCCGCAGGCCGCACGGGGCGAAGGTCTCGGCAAACGCCCGCAGCGTCGCGGCGCGCAGCGGCTCCGAGCCATTGTAGGCCGAGGTCCACGAGGACAAGTCGAGCGTGGCGCGCACTTCGGGGGAAATCTTTTGCACGCACAGGTCGTAGCCAAAATTGGGCGCCCCGCCGTGGGTGCCCCGGAAGCGGGTGATCGCCTGCAGCCAGCAGGCCGGCCGCTGCACGAAGGCCACCGGCGAGAGGAGCACGCCCAGGCACCCGGCGTACAGGGGCATCAGCACCCCGTCGATGAGCCCCATATCGTGGAAGCTGGGCAGCCAGCACACGGACACGCCGTCCGGACCGGTGTCGCCCTCGAAGGCGATATAGTGCGTGCCGTAGACCAGGTTGGCGTGCGTCACCATCACCCCCTTCGGCGCGCCGGTGGAACCCGAGGTGTATTGCAGGAAAGCGAGCGAATCCGGCCGGGGCGGTTCCAGCGGGGCGTCTTCACCCGGCGTGGTGGCCACCTCGTCGGTGGCCAACAGGCCCAACCCGGTCCATTCCGCCAACCCGGCAGTCTGCTGCTGAATCGTGCCCCGCGTCCGGGAATGGGTCAGGGCCAGGCGCGCGCCGCAGTCGGCCAACAAGGCCCGCAGCCGCGGCAGGTGGCCCCGATTGCGGGGCGGATAGGCCGGCACCGCCACGATGCCGGCGTATAGGCAGCCGAGGAAAGCTTCGACAAAATCGAGGCCCGGTGGATAGAGCAGGGCCGCCCGCTCACCCGGCCCAAGGCGGGACCGCAGGTGCGCGGCGATGGCCCGAGCGCGCGCGTCGAGACTGCGGTAGGTGTGGCGCGGCTCCGGTCCGCCGGCCTCGGGCAGGAATACGAACGCCTCCCGGTTCGCCTCGTGCTCAGCCCGCCAACGCAGGATTTCCACCAGCGTCGTCGGCGGCTGGCGGCCCCAACCCGGAGCAGTGCGCGTGGCGGGAATCGACACAGGCCCGACTGAAAGGATTGCCCGGCGACCGGCAACCGGAAAACGTCTCAAACCGTGCGTTTCGCAGTCGCGGTCGCGATTTTGCGGCGGATTTCATCGAGCCAGTCGTCGGAACCGGCTCCGCCCTTTTCCACGATGCTCTCGGCGCGGGCGCGCAACCGGTCGCGCTCTTCCGAAGTCAATTCCTTGCCGGTGACCACCACCACGGGCACGTCGCGGCCGCGGAGTTCGCGCAGGAATTCGAAGCCGTCCATCACCGGCATCATCAGGTCGAGGAGGATGAGATTGGGATGGTGCGCCGCGACCTGGT
>CAZWMF010000110.1:0-9656 GCA_964634535.1 uncultured Opitutaceae bacterium
CCCGCATCCGCGCTGAACGTCGGCGACCGACTCTGCGATTTTGGATTATGGCAAAGCCGCGTGGTTACGGTCGAGGCCTACGTCGACCTGCAGCAGTCGATCAACGACGATCATCTGCGCCTGGGTCTGGTCGTCGACCACCAGCCGGTGGTCGCGTGGGTGAGGCCGGACGACCCGCGGGCGCTGCCCCACTGGGTCGGCAAATTCATTCGCCTGACCGGCTTGTACAGCGCGCGGTTCGACCCGACGAAGACCCATTTGCAGATCGAGATTTGGACCGGGCGGCAGAGCGATGTCGTCGTCGTCGGATCGATCGCCGATGCCCGGCGTTTTGCCATCCCGCGGACGCCGATCGACCAGCTTTTCCGGGCGCCGCCGGACCGGGATGTATTGATTTCGGGCACGGTCCAGGCGGACGAACCGGGCGTGTCGGTGACGCTGCGCGACGATACCGGACAGGCGATCGTCCACTCGGTCCAGTTCCAGCAGGTGCACGGCGGCGACGAGGTCGAGGCGGTCGGCCGGGTCGCGATAACCGGCGCACATTGGAGTCTCGATTCCGCCTTGTTCCGGCCCGTCCGTCGGCCGCCGAGCCCGGGCGGCCTCGCCGCGCCGCCGCCCCGGGTACTGCGGCGGGTCGATGAGATCCGGCGCTTGAGCGCCGCGGAAGCCGCGCAGGGCCGGCCGGTCGAGATTTCCGGCTTGGTCGCCTGGTCAATTCCCGGACAGCCCATCTTTTTTCTGGAAGACGTGAGCGGCGGAATTCAGGTGCGGTATGCGCATGGCGTGATGGAGACGCCTCCGCGCGACAAGTACCTGCGCATCGAGGGGCTGACCTACGATGGCGGCTCCACGCCGGCGGTGGACGTCCGCCATTATTCCGATCTCGGGACGATGGGTCCGCCCCCGGTCCGCGAGATCACCTTCGAACAGGCTACGAGCGGGGATGATGACGGCGAATTGGTCGACCTGCGCGGATTCTACGAGGGCTCCGATTTCGTGAGTCCGTATCAGCGCCTCCATGTGACCACGCCCGGCGGTGAGTTCATCGCGCTGCTCGTCTCGCCGAGAGAATTCAACGCGACGCCCGGATCGCTGATCCGCGTTCGCGGCGTGTGCAAGGTGAACGCGGACCAGAACGGCCGAATCAATGGCGTCGAACTCGGAGTGCCGTCCCTGGCCGAAATCACCGTCGAACAGGACGCCCCGGCCGATTTCTATAATTTGCCGGTCAGCGCGATCAAGGATCTGCGGCGCCTCAGCATGGCCCGGGATCTCCTGCGGGTGCACGTCTTCGGCACCGTGCTGCAAGCCGTGCCCGGGCGCCTAGTCTATGCCGAGGAAGGCGGCGCGGGTGTTCTCATGCTCAGCCGGGTCGCCACTCCATTGGTGCCGGGCGATCGGATCGAGGCCGTCGGCATCCTCGGATCCGAAGGGGTCCGCGCGGCGCTGCGCGAGACCGTCTATCGAAAGCTGGGGTCGGGACCGCCGCCGCGGCCCGAAACGTTGACGGATCTCGCGCGTCCGTCGATGGCGCTCGATTCCCACCTGGTCCGCGTGCGGGGCACCTTGATCGACTATCTGGACGAAGGAGATCGAACCAGGCTTTCGCTGCAGACGGGCGACACGCTGTACGAAGCCCTGCTCGACCATGCGCCCGGCGCGGAGCCTCTGCCGGCAACGCTGGGAGCTTGGCTCGAGGTCACCGGCCTCTATCGAATCGACTTCGACGACAATCGGCAGATTCGCGGCTTCCACCTGCGACTGCATGCGCCTGAGGACGTCATCATGGTAAGATCGGCCCCGTTCTGGACCCTCGCGCGGGCTTTGATCGCAGCGGTAGTGCTTCTGGGCGGCATCGCCATCGTGCTCGTCTGGGTCATGCTGCTGCACCGGCGGGTGCAACGGCAGACCGAGCAGATCCGCGACCAGCTCGAGCAGCGGGTTCGGCTGGAGGCCGAACTGCAGCGCGCGCTGCGGCTCGAATCCCTGGGCGTACTGGCCGGCGGCATCGCCCATGATTTCAACAACCTGCTTACGATCGTGATGAGCAACGCCTCGCTGGCCCTCCTCGACGAGCGGGTTTCGGCCCTGGCGGGCGACCGCCTGCGCGACGTGCTGGGCGGGGCGGCCCGGGCTCGCGATCTCACCCAGCAACTGCTCACGTTCGCCAAGGGCGGAATGCCGCTTCGCTCCGTGGTGGCGCTGCCGGACATCGTCCGGGAAACGACCGATTTTGTCCTGCACGGCTCGAGCGTGCGCTGCGACTTCGAATTTGCCGACGACCTATGGAACGCCAACGTCGACAAGGACCAGACGGCCCAGGTCATCCAGAACCTCGTCCTCAACGCGCTGCAGGCGACGCCCGAGGGCGGGGCCATCCGGGTGGGGCTCCGCAACGAAACCATCGCGGCGGGCTTCCGGGCTGCCCTCCCCGCCGGCCGGTACGTCCGGCTCACCGTCCGGGATTTTGGCGCCGGCATCGACGCCGCGGTGCTTCCGCGGATCTTCGAGCCGTATTTCTCGACCAAAAAGACCGGCAGCGGCATGGGTCTTGCCACGGTTTATTCGATCGTCAAGCGGCACGACGGGCATATCGAGGTGGAGTCGGCTCCCGGCGAGGGCGCGACGATCACGGTGTGGCTGGGCGCCGCCGCGGCGGGCGCGGTGCCGCCGTCGTCCCGGCCGGCGGCGGAGACCGATCCGATGGTTCCGGGGGAATTTGCGCGGGTGCTCCTGATGGACGACGAGGAGAGCATCCGGCGCGTCGGGGCGGTCGTGCTGCAGCGCATGGGCTTCGAGGCTGCGGTCGCGGCCGACGGCGAGGAGGCCGTGCGCCGGTTCACCGAGGCCCGCGAAGCCGGTCAGCCGTTCGACCTCGTGATTCTCGACCTCACCGTGCCCGGCGCGATGGGCGGCAAGACCGCGATCGAACTCATCCGCAAAATCGACCCCCAGGTTCCGGCCATCGTTTCGAGCGGCTACTCCAACGATCCGGTGATGGCGGACTTCTCGCGCTTCGGCTTCCAGGCCATGGTCTTGAAGCCCTACGAGGTCTTGATCCTGGCCACGACCATTCGCCAACTTCTTTCCAAACGGGTCTAGCCGCCGCCTTTCGCCGTCATTGACCTGCGCGGCTTTTGGCGGAGACTGCCGACATCATGGCCCCGAATCCCGCTGGCGAGGTGCCGTCCGAGAGCCCGATCGGATTTATGCGCGCCCCCACCCACCAGCTCAATCTATTCATCGCTGATCAGCAGCGCTCGCTGCCCGCGGCGGAATTTGCCCAGATGGTGGAGCAGGTGCGCAGCGTTTTCGAAAAATACACGGCGGTTTTGGCGGGCACGCCGCCCGGCGTGGAACGCGGCCGGACCTTGCACCGAATGATCGATAGCGCGATCGAAACGGCCGCGTCCGTGCCGGTCAGCTGCCGATATGGCTGCTGTGGCTGCTGCCACAACGAGGTCGAAGTCACCAGCGACGAGGCGGCGCTGCTGCGGGAACGGGTTCTGGGCGGCGTCGAAATCGACGAGGAACGCCTTAACCACCAGGCCTCCCGGGAACGCAAGAGCGCGGACTGGGCGAAGTTCTGGCACCCGACCAACGCCTGCGTGTTTCTGAGTCCGGCGGGCAGTTGCCGCATTTACGAGGATCGGCCCTGCGTGTGCCGGCGCCTATTGGTGACCACGCCGCCGGAGGCCTGCACGACGGCCGGCGCGCCGGTGGCGCCGGTGCGCATCCTGATGGCCGAGATTCTCTTGAGCGCCGCGGCCAGCTTCGACGAGTCGGGTTTTGCCTCGCTTTCGAAAATGCTGCAGCGGGCGTTGGACGAATAGGTGGCGCCCTACGGATAGCGGTAGACCGCGCAGCGCTGCAGGCTGAGCGAATACGACGGGAAGCGCCAGTGGCCACCCTGGTCGGTTTCGTCGCCGTTCAGGCGACGACCCGGGGTCCAGGTCCCGGCGCGATAGGTGCCTTCCTCGACCGACGCGAGACCGGCGAGCTTGGGACCCGGGGTCAACGGCTTGAAGGTGACCCAGAAGCCCGTGCCCGCGCCCAGGAATTCGTCGGGTCCGACCGCGATGACCAGCCCGTAGCCTTCCTTGACGGTATTGCCGAAGAGCGCGTCGCGGCCGATCTGCACCGCGTAGCCGTTCAACGTGGCGGTGACCGCCGGGTGGTCCGCGGTCAGATGAAAGGCGGTCATTTGGCCGAGTCCCTGGTGGGCCAGAATGAGGGGGCTCAGCTGGAGAATCATGGCGTAGCTGCGGGCGAGCGGCGCCGCGCTGAATTCCTTGGGCAGGTCGGGGCGGCTACGCATGGCGGCGATGTCGATTCCGAAGGGCGAAAACCCCATGGCGTCCTCCTGGCCGACGGCATAAAATACCGCCCAGGCGCCTTGTTCGCCCGCTTTGGTCTCGGGAATGAACAGGGGATTGCCGGCCCGCTTGAAGCGCGCGCACCATTCGGCAAAATTCGGGGCATAGAGGTCGGGCGCGAGCACGTCGATGGCGGGCGCCCCGGCGTGCCATACGTCGATCACCCGGGCGAGCGGTCCGCCGCACGGGTAGGTCCCGGGCGCCGCCGCATCGTCGCCCGGCAGCCAGGCATTCGCATACATGGGAATGGGATATTCGGCCTTGCCGGCCGCGGCGACCGCGCCGACGTAGCGGGCATAATTCCAGGCCATGAAGATTTCGTCGGTGCGCGGGCCCGAGCCGAACACCTGCTCCCAGGTTCCGGCCGTGCGCCCGCCCGCCGCCGCCCAAACCCCGGCGAATTCGGGAATGAGCCCGTCGCGGTGGGCCTGCAGGTAGTCCATCAGTTCGGCCGGCACGGGTCCGGCGAAGGCCCGATTCGCCGGGGCCGAGCGGTCGCGGGTGTCGTTGAGGATGCCGCACTCATTCTCCACCTGGATCATCAGCACGGTGTGGGCCCGGCCGTCGACTTCGCGCAGATGGCGCATCAGCGCCGCGAATGCGCGGGCGTCGGCCGCCCGGCTGGCGGCGCCGAAGGTCGAGAGCAATTCGCGCTCGTCGCCATTCCGATCCGGGACATGCAGGAAGCGGCCCGTGTCCTGCTTGACCCAAACCGGCGGATAGCTGGACATGCCGTTCTTCCAGCTTGCAAGCCAAAGCAACACCAGGTGCAGGTTGGCCTGCCGGGCGTCGGCCAACAGGCCGTCGAGCAACTCGAAGTCGTAGCGCCCTTCGGACGGCTCGATCATCGCCCACGACACCGGCGTGAGGACCGTGTTGAGCGGCAGGCTCGCGAGCCCCGGCCAGAGCGTCTGCATGTAGGCCCGGTTCGACGAACTCGAATTCAGAAGTTCGCCCCCGACCATCAGGAAGGGCCGGCCGTCGACCACGAGCTGGGTGGCGGCGCCCTGCCGGACCAGGTGGGGCATGCCCGGATCGGGGGCGGCCGCGTGGGCGGCGGCGAACGCGAGCAGGCTTAGCCAGAATCCCTCGCAACACCGCTTGAGCGGGCGCCTCATTCCCGAGCGAAAACGCGCGAAGCCGACCCAGTTTTGCTCGGAGCGTGGCTCCGGCCGGCGTAGGACGTTTGCGCCGGGGATCAGGCGCCAGATTCGCCGGAATCGGGGTGGGGTATTGGCCAGGGCGAGGTCGGGACAGGTGATGCGGGGTGACATAAGGGGGTTGCTTGAGAAAAGACCGGTCCGTGTTCAATCGGTCGGCCCGACCGCTCCGGTGGCCCCCGCGGGAGCGGCGGGGACCCGGTGAAGGGCGGCGTCGAGCGTGATCGATTCGCCCGCTGTCCAGTCGAAGCGGGCCTCGGTCGCGGCGCACCTCACGAGGCCGGGGCCGGCCCGCGTCGCCCGGATGACGGCCTGAGTCAGCCGGCCGCCCCGCCAGGCCAGGCTCACCGTGTAGCCGCCGCGCGCGCGCAGGCCGCGGACCGCGCCGGCCGGCCAGGCGGCGGGCAGGGCCGGGAGCAGATCGAGCGAGTCCAAGTGGCTTTGCAGAAGCAGTTCCGACAGGCCGGCCGTGAACGCGAAGTTGCCGTCGATCTGGAAGGGCGGATGGGCGTCAAATAGATTTGGATACACGCCGCCCCCCGCCCCGTAGCGGGTGGCCTCGCCGTCGCGCACCGGCCGCAGGAGATTGCGCACGAAGACATAGGCGTGGTCGCCGTCGCGCAGGCGGGCCCAGAGGTTCAGCCGCCAGCCCAGGGCCCAGCCGGTGCCGTCGTCGCCGCGGATCTCCAGGGAACGGCGCGCGGCGGCGAAGAGCCGGGGCGTCTGCGGGGTGATCTCGCGGCCGGGATAGAGGCCGTACAGCTGCGAACTGTGGCGGTGGTGCACGTCCTCCTCGGCGAAATCCCCGGACCATTCCTGCACCTGCCCGCGCGCGCCCACCTGCAGGGGCAGGAGGTGGGCCCGGGCGGCGGCAATCCGCGCGGCGAAATCCGGCTCGAGGCCGAGGATCCGCGTGGCTTCAAGGCAGTTGGTAAAAAGGTCGTCGATGATCTCCAAATCCATCGCGCTCGCGATCGCGATGCCGGCCCGGCGGCCGTCGGGGGTGTGGAAGGCGAGCTCGGGCGAACTGGACGGCGCCGTGACCAGGTGGCCGTGGCCGTCGGCAATCAGCCAGTCGAGGCAGAATTCGGCCGCGCCCTTCATGACCGGCCAGGCCCGCTGGCGCAGGAAGACCGGGTCGCCGCTGAACCGGTAGTGCTCCCACAGGTCGCGGCAGAGCCACGGGCCGCTCATCGCCCAATTGGCCCAGACCGGATCGCCCGAACCATAGTCGCCCACCGGGGCCGTCTGCGCCCAGATGTCCGCATTGTGATGGGCGACCCAGCCATGGGCGCCATAGTTGATCGCGGCGGTCCGCCGGCCGTTCACCACGAGTTCGTCGATCAAGTCGAACATGGGCTCGTGGCATTCGGCGAGGTTGGCCACTTCGGCCGGCCAGTAGTTCATCTCGGCGTTGATATTGAGCGTCCAGTTCGCACTCCACGGCGGCCGCATCGAGTCGTTCCAGATGCCCTGGAGGTTCGCGGGCAGGCCCCCGGGCCGGGAGCTGGCGATCAGGAGATAGCGGCCGTACTGGTAAAGGAGGACGGCCAGCGCGGGATCGGGCTGGCCCTGGGCGAAGCGTTCGATCCGCTCGTCGGTCGGCTGCGCCGCGGCGGACGCGGCCGGTCCAAGGTCGAGTCGCACGCGTTCGAAGAGCGCCTGGTAATCGCCCAGGTGCCGAGCGAGGAGTTCGGCGTAGGGATGGGCGAGCGCCGCTTGAAGCCGGCCCAGCGCCAAGGCCGTCGGGTCGCGGCCGGCCCGGCCGGGCGACTTAAAGGGGCCGTTGAAACTCGTGCCGGTCGAAATGAGAAGCGTCGCCGCGTCGGCCTTGGCGACCGTGATCGTGGCGCCGCCCGCCGTGACGGTGCCACCCTCGGCGAGGATCCGGACGCGCAGGTCGAACGTCATGCCCTCGGGATTCGGGCCGTCGTCATAGCGGATGGGATTGGCCGAGCGCACGTAGCTCGGGTCGACGTGCACCGGCGCGCGGCCGCGGAGAATCAGGGTGGCTTCGCCATCGGTCTGGACGGCGTAGCGCAGGAGGCTGTCGGACTCCGCCGTGAGGTTGATCAGACCCGGATGGTCGCAGGTGAGCCGAATCACCATCACCTGGTCCGGATAGCTGCTGAAAACCTCCCGGGTGAAGGTCGCTCCGCCCGCCCGGTAGCGGACGGTCGCGACGGCGCGGTCGAGGTCGAGCGAGCGCTCATAGTCGGTCGGGTTAGACGCGCTCGGACCGAAGAATGCGAGGCGCAGGTCGCCGAGCGGCTGGTAGGATTCGTTATAGGGCCCCTGCATCTTGTGGCAGAGTTCGTCCGCCTTCACATAGTCGCCGGCCAACAGGGCCGCGCGGACCTGCGGAAGGATGGCTCGGGCCCCGGGGTTGTTCCAATCGCGGGGTGCCCCCGACCAGAGCGTCGCGTCGTTGAGTTGGAGGTGCTCGTTCGCGACCCCACCAAAGATCATCGCGCCCAGGCGGCCGTTGCCGACCGGCAGCGCCTCGGTCCAATGCTCGGCCGACCGCGTGTAGCGAAGGCGGAGGGTGTCGTCGGCGTGCAGGGAGGCCAGTCCGATGATAAGGGTGATGATCAGCAGGCGCGCGCGCGGGTTCATGGGGAAGGATTATGCGGCGTCGGGTCCCCCGGGGGTGCAAACCGAAACCAATGGAAATCGGCGTATCCGGTCCGGGCGGCATCGGGCGCGGCGCTCGCGATCAGGCCAACCTTGGCGCCGATCCACCGGTCGCCCGAAGCCGGGAAGGGTTCGCCGACGGGGCTAAACCCCATGTTGTCGAGACTGTAGGAAAACCGGCAGAGGGCATCCGGGCCGACCGCGACCCGGAGGTAGGCCCGGCGGCTTGAAAGGGTGAGCCGGACCTCATCGCGCTCCCGGGTCCCCGGTCGGTTGGCCTGCCGGTTGACCCGCAGCACAAGCTGCGTGGCTTCGGCGACCCGACACAGGCCCAGCACGGCGTAGTCGAATCCGAAGACGGCCAG
The DNA here is from genome assembly GCA_964634535.1 of uncultured Opitutaceae bacterium. Taxonomy (GTDB): domain Bacteria; phylum Verrucomicrobiota; class Verrucomicrobiia; order Opitutales; family Opitutaceae; genus Palsa-1447. Next base: position 8,539 of record CAZWMF010000110.1, read on the forward strand.
TCCGGCCAGATCGGATGGCGCCGCCGGCGCAAAGTCGATCGAGGTCGTGACGGTGAACGCGGGGGCGGGAAACTTCTGGAGGAGAAAATTGGGGGCGTCGTAAAGCGTATGGTCCGCCGGCGAGCCGTCGTTGCGCGCGGCCGGGACTGGCACGCAGGCCAGGCGCAGGAAGCCGGGTCGGGCGGTCAGCGACGCCCAAGTCGGCCGGGGGTTGGCGTTCCACTGCCAGGCCAGGCTGAGCGTCGACGCCGTGAATTCGTCGGAGGTCGCCGGCTCCGACAGCGCCGCGGCTGCGCTCTCGGCCGGCTTCCGGTAAACGGCGACCGGTTCGCCCGTGCCGGTGCCCATCGGATCGGCGCCAATCACCGGCCAGTCGCCGTGCCAGCGGAGGGGCTCGAGGTGGACGACCCGGCCGTAGGGTCCCCGGTCCTGAAAGTGAAGGAACCAGTCCTCACCGCTCGCGGTTTCGATCCAGGCGCCTTGGTGTGGGCCGTTGATCGCCGTTCGGCCCTGGTCGAGGACAATGCGCTCCTCATAGGGGCCCGTGATGGTCTTCGCGCGAAAGACGGCCTGGTAGCCGGTCGCCACCCCGCCAGCGGGCGCAAAGATGTAATAGAAGCTACGATGCTTGTAGAGTTTTGGGCCCTCGAGCGTATGCCAGCCGGCCATCCGGTCGGCGTCCACGACGACCTGGCCGGCGTCGAGCACTTGGCCGGCGTCCGGGCTCAAACGATGCAGGGTCAGCCGATTGGATATGCCAGCGCGGCTGCGGGCCCAGGCGTGGATGAGGTAGAGCCGGCCATCGTCGTCCCAGAAGGGACACGGATCGATGAGGCCCCGGCCCGGCAAGAAAAGCCGGGGCGGGCTCCACGCTCCGGCTGGATCGGCGGCGGTCGTGACGTAGAGACCATAGTCCGGATCGGAATAGAAGATCCAAAACCGGCCGCCATGATGGCGGATCGCCGGCGCCCAGACCCCTTGGCCATGCCGGGGTCGCGCGTAGAAGTCATCGGGCGGCAGCCGCGCCAGGGCGTGATTGATGAGCGTCCAATTGACGAGATCGGTCGAGCGCAGGATAGGCAAGCCGGGCACGACGTTGAAACTCGACGCGGTCAGAT
>CAZWMF010000111.1:0-9479 GCA_964634535.1 uncultured Opitutaceae bacterium
GTTGGGGCGACGAGGCGGCGAGCAATTCCCATTTCGCCTTGGCCCCCGCGGCCGTTCGGAGGGCAGCGGATGCACCGTGCAATCGCCGCGTTCGTCCTGCGGTGTCCTGCTGGAGAATATCGAAGAGCGGATCCGAAGCCTGCGCCCGCAGTTGGCCTTCGTGCGAAAAAGCGAGGATTGGCTCCACTTCGTCGTCCGCGGCCATCACGACGAATCCGCTGGGCACCAAATCCACGATGTAAAATCTCGTTTCACCGCTCGCGCTGGCACCGACGCGGATCGTCCCGCATGAGCCGGCCGCCCGGCCCATCGGGCGCGGGGATAATTCCAGCCAGTGCACGGCTGCTTGCCAGGCGCGGTTTCGATCGACCGGAGCCCCGAGGCAAGACACGCCAACGAGAAATAAGAATAGCGCCCAGCCGATGCTCGTGGGCATCCAAGGGCACCCGTCAGGGCATTTCGAAACGGGGTGAGAGCGCCGAGCGATCACCGAGGAAGGAGCGAGGACTGCCAAATGCATAGCCAGGTTGGAGTTTTCAAAGGTCCGAAAACACGACACGATCGGGATATCCTCCACTTATACGTCAATTTGCCTGCGGTGGATGCAGCGGCCGACCATCAATCCAGAATCGACTGACGATCAACTTAGCCTGGATGGAGCTCTCGTCGTACGCAATAACTTATGGCGCTCGGTTCAGTGGACTCGCTCACCGGGCACAAATGACCCAGGAAGAACGTTCCTTAAATCTCATCCACCAATAATGCGCACAGGAAATATCCGGGCCAACCTGCATTGATCAGAGCTTTCGGCCAATTTGGCGCCCACGCCCCGGCGCCGCCTTCGCCGGTCTTGTGACGAATGCAGGTTGACGCCTCACCCTACTATTGGGCTCGCTCGCCGGCCCTGCCGCAGCGCCAGTGCCGTCCAAAATACGGCGCACACGATGACGGCCGGCGGCAGGGTCCACAGAATTGCCGCGCGCAGGTCGCCAAACCCGGTCGCCAGCCACCCGACAATAAACGGCGACCACAGGTCGCCAAACAGGTGGATGGCGAAGATCGAGGCGGCCATCGCTCCGGCCCGCACCGCCACCGGCACGGTCTCCAGGATCAGCGTATTGACCGGTCCGGTGGACGCGAACAGCAGCGCCATCGACGCGATCAGGCCCCCCTCGGCCCACCGCAGATCGTGCACGAGAAACGTGCCGAAGGCGAACGGAATGGCGGCGAGGGAGCTCCCCGCGAGGACCCAGCCATAGCCGGCCGGGCTGCGCTTGCGCCAGGCGGTGCCGAGCAGACCGCCGACCACCGTCGCTCCCAGGCCGGTCGCCGCGGTGGCGACGCCAAAGAATCGATCGGCCGCCGCATAACTGAGATGATGCTGGCGTTCGAGGAAGGCCGCGGCCCAATTGGCAAATCCGCCCATGGCAAAGGTCTGGGCCGCATAGCCGGCGACGACCAGAAGGTAATCGCGCTGGGCGAGGAGCCGGGCGTAATTCCGGAAAAAACCCACCCCGGCTGAACCCGTTTCGGAATTCGGTTCCGGTTCCTCCGATCCCGGTCGAGCCGGTTCGTCCCGGGCGCCCCGGACCGGTTCGGCCTGGAAGAGGAGTCCAAATGCGAGCACCAGTCCCGGCAAACCCGCCAGGAGGAAGGCCGTTCGCCAGCCAAAGCGGGCCGCCATCGCCCCGCCCACCAGAAAGCCCAGGGCGGAACCGACCGGAATCGCCATATAGAATAGCGACAGTGCGGTATTGCGCCCGGCCGGCGCGTACAGGTCGGCGATCCAGCCCGGGCTGATCGTGCCGTAGCTCGCCTCGCCTACCCCGACCAGAATGCGAAAGCAGACCAGCGCAACGAGTCCGTGCGCCTGACTCGACAGCATCGTGCCCGCGCACCAGACGACCACGCCCCCGGCGACCAGCCAGCGGCGGGCCAGGCGGTCGCCCAAATAGCCGAAGATCGGCGACGTCACAAAATAGCCGACCATGAAAATGGTCGCAACCATCCCAAAGTGGGCGTCATCCAGGCCCAAATCGCGCTCAAGCGGGGACAACACTGCCGGCAAGACCCAGCGATCCAGGTAATTGCAGAGATTCAACCCCGTGAGCAGCGCCAGCGTCAGAGCTGGGTATGAGGCGCGGTTCACGACGGGCCGCGGCAGCGGCTAGGCGAGTCCTAGAACTTGAAATCCATGCCCGCCCGGAATCCGTTCTGATCGCTGAAATCCACGTGAGCCGAGTAATAGGCCGGACCCTGGCCTCCGGAAAATCCCGGGCCGGTATAGTTGGGGACGTTCTCGGAAAAAGCCGTACCCTGTCCGGCGGTGTTGACCGATTGGACGTAGGAGCCGGCGCTCTGATCGAACGCGCCGAAATAAAACCCCGCCCGGTCGGTGATGTCGTATTGCAAGGTCAGGTCGGCGTAGTAGCCGAACAGGATGCGGTTGGTCGTGTTCTCGTAAGCATTGACGATCTGCAGGCCATTCGGCGGAGTGAGGACCTCGTCGACATCGTAGGTCGAACCGGCCACGAGGATCGCCGGACCAATGCTGGCGATCAACTTCAGGTGGTCGTTGTAATTGAAGATAAACTGCGGGCCGCCGCGAAACGTCGTGTCGGCGCCGTGGAGCTTGTAGTGATTGGTGACTGAAATCGAATCCGCCGAGGACGTGACTTCATTGGCCAGGGGCAGATTGCTGATCAGGATCGTATAGGGCACGGTCGCCCCGGACGGCGAACTGAAGGGCGCGCCCGGCGGAACCTGGCCATACAGGTCATAGATATCGCTGTAGGTGATGATATTCGAGCGCACGGTGGCAAAACTGGCCGCGTCGATATCACTTATGCTCATGCCCCCAAATAACTTCCATTCGAGGTGCTTGCCGAACTTCTGCATGTCGTGGGTGACCGTCAGTTCCAGTCCCACCGTGTTCCGGCCGACTTTGTCGAGACTGTTAGTGGTCGCCGTCTGCGCCGAATAAATGTCCATCGACAAAAATCCATCCGGCGTGATCTGCGTCTGGGCGGTATCGCTCCAAGTATCTGTCTTGCCGTCATTTGGGCCGGGCAAACTCACCGAGCTGCCGTTGCCGTTGTCGTAGGTGAGGGTCCGGGAGTCGGGGCTCACCACCCCGTCGTGATAGGTCCGCGAAACGTCGGCCGCCCCGCTCGGAATGGCCTCGGGCGCCGCGACAGTGCCATTGCCGGAAAAGCACGCCTTGATCCCACTGATGTATCGATAACCCACGTTCACCGTGCTCTTGGGCACGTAAACATATTCGTCCAAATTGTTGAAATCCGGGATTTCGATCGGCGGTTTCTTGGACTTTTCCTCGTCATCGGAGTCCTGCGCGCGCAGGGAAAGGCAAACAAACGTGGCGGCCGATGCCAGGAGAGCCAGGCGGAGGAGTTTCATTCAGGGATAGGCGTAGGACTCTTGTCCGGAGAAAGTGTTGCAGAAGATTCAGGCACGGCTCGGGCCTGAGTCCACTTGAAAATGACGGTGGTGGTCGGCGGCAGCGTGATCGCCAGCGACTGGGCAAAGCCATCGGCCGCAATGGGCTCGGCATTCCGTCCCCCTTCGTTGCCCAACCCGCTCCCGCCGTAGTACTGACTATTTGAATTGATGACCTCCTGCCACCGGCCCGGATGCGGCACCCCGACCCGGTAGCGGGTCCGCACGGCCCCCGAAAAGTGGCCCACCACGAGAAACACCGTCTCCTGCGCCCGGTCGAGCCGCAGGTAGGCGACGACATTGGCGTTCACATCCTGGCAAGCGACCCAGCGAAAGCCCTGGGGGTCGAAATCCGTGCCGTGGAGGGCCGCTTCGCGGGTGTAGAGCCGGTTGAGGTCGCGGACGAGCAGCCGCACGCCCTCGTGATCCGCATACTGGCACAAATGCCAGTCGAGACTGCTGTCGTGGGTCCACTCGCGGGACTGGCCGAATTCGCCGCCCATGAACAGCAGCTTCTTGCCCGGATGAGCCCAAAGGTGAGCATAGAGCGCCCGCAGGTTCGCCGCCTTCTCCGGGATGTGTCCGGCCCCCATCTTGAACAGCAGAGAGGCCTTCCCGTGCACCACCTCGTCGTGGGAAAACACGAGGATGAAGTGTTCGGCGTACTGGTAAAGCATGCCGAAGGTCAGGTCGTTCTGATGAAATTTCCGGTGGACCGGCTCCTTGCTGAAATACCGCAGGGTGTCGTGCATCCAGCCCATGTTCCACTTGTAGTCGAAGCCGAGGCCGCCGTCCGCCGTGGGCTGGCTGACCTTGGAAAACGAGGTGCTCTCCTCCGCGATCATGGCCACCCCGGGGAAGTACTGGTGGACGATATCGTTCGTGCGCCGGATGAAGTCGATCGCCTCGAGGTTCTCCCGGCCCCCGAACTTGTTCGGGATCCATTCGCCCTCTTTGCGCGAATAGTCGAGGTAGAGCATCGAGGCCACCGCGTCGACCCGCAGTCCGTCGAGGTGGTAGCGGTCGAGCCAGGCGATCGCGTTGGCGACCAGGAAACAGCGCACCTCGTTGCGCCCGTAATTGAAGATGAGCGTGCCCCAATCCATGTGCGCCCCCTGCCGCGGATCGGCGTGCTCGTAAAGATGGGTGCCGTCGAATTCGGCCAGGGCAAAACTATCCCTCGGGAAATGGGCCGGCACCCAGTCGAGCAGGACGCCGATGTCGCGCTGGTGCAGGTAGTCGACGAACCAGGCAAAATCCTCCGGCAGACCATAGCGGCGGGTGGGCGCGAAAAAACCGGTCACCTGATAGCCCCAGGACCCGTCGAAGGGATGCTCGGCGATCGGCATGATCTCGATGTGGGTGAAACCCATCTCGGTCACGTAGTCGGCCAGGACCGGGGCGAGCTCGCGGTACGTCATGGGCCGGTCCCCGTCCTCGGGCACCCGCCGCCAGGAGCCCAAATGCATCTCGTAGATCGAAATCGCCCGGTCGCGCCGGTCGGCCTGGGCCGCGCGCCGCTCGAGCCAGGCGGCGTCGTGCCAGGCGAATGCGTGCGTGTCGTAGACGATGGCCGCGTTGCCGGGCGGGGCCTCGAAGTAGGTGCCGTACGGGTCGGTCTTCAGCCGGACCGTGCCCGCTTGGTCGCGGATCTCAAACTTGTAGAGTTCGCCCGCGGCCAGGCCGGGCACGAACAGCTCCCAGACGCCCGAGGCGCCCAGGATGCGCATCGGGTGGTAGCGGCCGTCCCATTGGTTGAAATTTCCGACGACCGACACCCGGGAGGCCGCCGGGGCCCAGACCGCGAAGGAGACGCCGCGCACGCCGCCGAGGTCGCGCACATGCGAGCCGAGCTTTTCGTAGATGCGCAGCTCGGTGCCCTCGTTGAACAGATAGACGTCCTGTTCGGACAGGGTCGGCAGGAAGCAATAGGGGTCGTCGAACTGGCGGACGACGCCGTCCGGATAGGTGGCGCGCAACTGGTATTTGAATACGCGGGGCCGCTTGGGGATGGCCACCTCGAAGAGCCCCTCCTCGGCCAGGCGCCTCATCGGGTAGCCGGGCGCGTCCTTCGCGTCGGGCTCGACCACGGCGCAGGCGGTCGCCCCCTTCAGGAAGGCCCGGGCCACCACCCCGCCGCGCCGCGGATGCATGCCGAGGTAGGCGTGCGGCTGGGCGTGGCGGGCCTGGATGAGTCTTTGTTGGTCGGTCAAGGTGGGCATGAAGGGCGGGCGTCCCGGAGAGGGCTCGAGGTGGAGCATCGCACGAATCGCCGCCCGGTTCCGAGCCGATTTTGCCCCGGGCCGGGCGCGGCGGCCGGGACCGTCCCCGTCCGCCACCCCGGCGCCGAGAGGCAAAAGCCGGCGAAACCGGTCTGCAGGTCATGCGACACGCGCCTAGAAAGGGGGAACGCCCGGGAATTTACAACCCGCCGTTTCAATCCCGGCCGCCGCGCGCAAAATGGGGCTGGTTCTCGTGCGCTCGCCCGGACATAATCCCTGGCTTGCTTACGCCCTTCGCGGACGATTCTCTGCGGGCCGTGCTCCGCCGCCACGCCCTCGTCTTCCTGGCCCTGAGCTTGGCCCTCCGGGTCCAAGCCGGCCCGACCGGACTGCTCGGCGCGCCCGAGCCGGCGCCCAATCTCGTCCCGCCGGTCATCACCGCCACGGAGGTCGACACCGACTTCAACGGCGACTCGGACGCGGTCGGGGCGGTGGTCTGGCGCCAGGACCTCCTGCAGGTCACGGCCGACGCGATGCACTACCAGCGCAGCGGCAACGTCGTCTCGGCCCGCGGCCATGTCACCATGACCCAGGGCGAGGAGCGGCTGCTGGCCGACACGGTCGAGTTCCACCGCTCCGACGGCTCGTTCACCGCGCGCAATGTCCGGCTGACCCCGCGCTACCCGATCGTCATCCAAGGCAGCTCGGCGGAGGGCCACGGCCGCGAAATCATCATCCACGACGCCATCGTCACCTACACCGATCCCGGCTCCTGGAAGCCCTCGATCAAGGCGCGCACCGTCATCTACGAACAAGGCCACTACCTGCGGATGGTCCGTTCGATGGTCGGCCTGTCCGGCCTGGAAATCGTGCCCCTGGGCAGCGTCGGCGAAAAATTGAACCAGGCCGTCTCCGAGTCGATCCTCAGTTTCTACGCGGGCTACCGCTCGTTCCTGGGGGCGAGCGTCGGAGCGGGGCTGCACGACCCGGTCTTTGAAGACGGCCGCATCGGCGGCGACGCCGAGTGGTATTCCAAGCACGGCTTTCTGGCCGGCCCGGCCGCGAGCTATATCAATCCGGCCGAGGACGTCACCGACACGCTGCGCACCGGATTCATCCAGGACCACGGTCAACGCCTGGACGACGTCCTGGGCAACCCCATTCCCGCGGACCGCGGCTACGCCACCTGGCAGCATCAGCAGGACTGGGACAACGGCTGGTCGCTCAACGCCGACGTCAACTGGTGGAAGGATTCCGACGTGATCCGCGACTTCGACCCCAAGCAATTCTATCCGGTGCAGACGCCCGATAATTTTCTGGAAGCGCTGTACGCCGGCCAGAACGACTTTGCCTGGGTGTTCGCCCGGCTGCGGCCCGACTCGTTCATCGACGCCCAGGGCCGGCTGCCGGAAGTCGGCTACGCCGTGGCGCCGGTCGCGATCGGCGGCGGCTTTTACGAGCGCCTGAGCGCGAGCGCGGCCGATCTGGCGGAGACCCCGCCGACCGGCGGGCCGAAACTGTCGGAGGAGCGCCTGGACGCCTTTTACGGACTGTCCCGCCCGGTGGCGCTGAGCCCCTGGGCCACGTTTACCCCGGTCGCCGGCGCCCGGATCACGGACTACCTCGATACGCAGGGGGCGGTGAACGACGGCAGCTACCTGCGCGCCCTGGGCGAACTCGGGTTCGACGCCGTGGCCCACGCGAGCGGCACGTTCGACTACACCAACCCCACCTGGGACATCGCCGGACTGCGCCACCTCCTCACGCCTGAAATCACCTACCGGTACATTCCCGACGCCGCGGCCGGGCAGGACCGCATTCCGGAAATCGACCGGCAGACCTTCACGACGTACCTGACCCCGCTCGAATTGGGCGACGTGCGCAACCTCGACCAACTCGAGCCGGAAAACACCCTGCGCCTGGGCCTCGACAATATTCTCCAGACCCGCGACGCCGGCTACGGCTCGCGCAACCTCGTCAACCTGAATGTCGCCGACGATCTCAATTTCACCCGGACGGCGAACGAGCCCGATTTCAGCGACCTGCACACCGAATTGGCGGTGACGCCGGCCCATTGGCTGGAGTTCGATCTGGGCCAGGTGTTCTCCCCGCGCACGCTCAACCAGCGCGAATTCGATTCGTCCCTCATCCTGCGCGACGCCGACCTTTGGACCCTGCAGATCGCCAACGATTTTCTCAAGCACGAGGACAACGCCTACCTGCTCAACGCCACCCTGCGCATCACCGAACAGTTCCAGGCCCTGCTCTTCCTCGAATACGACGCGCGCACCCACATCTTCGGCCAGCGCGCGATCGGGCTCGTCCAGAACCTGGTCAACACCTGGCGGGTCGAGTACCTGCTGACGCTGAATGGCGGGCCCAATCGCGAGGGCCGGCTCGGCTTCCAGATGGAAGTCGACGTGTTCCGCTTCTAAACCGGTCCGCCATGCGCGCCGACATCGCCGCCAACCAACGCCGCACCGCGCGCGAGCTCTTGGGCCGGCTGCGGCCGTATTGGCGGACGGAAGCCGGCCTGCCGGCCCGCATTGCCTATGCCCTGCGCACCGACCACCGGTTCGGCCGCCGCGACCGCCGTCTATATCGGGAACTGATCTACGTGGCGCTGCGGCACCTGTCCTGGATCGAGCCCTGGCTCGGCGCCGCGCCGGATTTCGCCGACGAGGCCCTGGCCTGGCTCGCGCCGGAAACCGCGGAAACCGCCGGCTACCGCCGCGCCGTGGCCGGCGCCTGGCCGGCCTGTCCGCCGGCTGCGGCCGATCAGGCCCGCCTCCTGGGGGAGATCGCCGCCGAGCGACTGGGCATCGCCCCGACACTGCCCTCCCTGCTGCCGACCTGGTGCGAGGACGAATGCCCCGCGGCCCTGGAGCCCGAGCAATACGCGGCGCTGAACCGGCGGGCCCCCCTCTGGGTGCGCCTCCAGGCCGACGACCCGGCCGCGGCCCTCGCGGAGTTCGACCGCCGCGGCTGGCGCTGGCAGCGCAGCGCGCCCCTGCCCACCGCCGTGCGCGTCGACACCGAGGCCGACCTCACGACCAGCGCGGCCTACCGCGACGGCGCCATCGAAATCCAGGACCTGGGCTCGCAGCTCGTCCTGGCCAGCCTCGCCCCCGCTCCCAACGGCCATTGGCTGGATGCCTGCGCCGGCGCCGGCGGCAAGACCTTGCAGCTGGCGATTCTTCTCGGGCCCGGGGGCCGGGTCGACGCCCACGATGTGCGACCGTCCGCCCTCGCCGCCCTGGCCGAACGCGCGCGTCGGGCCCGCCTCGATGGGCGCGTCCAAAGCGTCGAGCGCCCGGCGCTCGCCGCCTACGACGGCGTGCTGGTCGACGCCCCCTGCTCGGGCAGCGGCACCTGGCGGCGTTCGCCCCACCTCAAATGGGTGACCCAGCCGGCCGCCATCGCCTCGGCCGCCGCCTACCAGTTGAGCCTGCTTGCGCAATTCGCGGTGAGCGTGCGACCGGGCGGTCGCCTGGTCTATGCGACCTGCTCGCTCTGCACCCGGGAAAACGAACGGGTGGTGCGCCGCTTCATGGAAGCCCACCCCGCCTTCCAGCCCGAACCCCCCGCCGCGGCGTTTTCCGGCCGGCCGGCCGGCACCGGCACGGTCTTCCTGCCCGCGGCCCACGATGGCGACGGCTTTTTTGTAAACAGGAAGTTCATCCGCATGAAAAAGGAGCGCGGCGGTCGAGACAGCGCCGCTGGGCTCGGGAACGAGGCGCGTGACGGCCACGATGGCGCGCATGGCGGCGCGAATTTCGGCCTCGGTGACGGTGATGACGC
>CAZWMF010000111.1:9489-9652 GCA_964634535.1 uncultured Opitutaceae bacterium
GCTTTTTTGTCGCCTCCTTCCGCCGGGCAAACTAGATCGCCGCCGTGGCTCCCGACACCGAAACCCGCATCCGCCTTCCCGTATTCGAGGGCCCGCTCGACCTGCTCCTGTTCCTGATCCGCAAGAACGAGCTGGATATCTACGACATCCCGATCGAGTCGGT
>CAZWMF010000112.1:0-9646 GCA_964634535.1 uncultured Opitutaceae bacterium
CATGGCTAAGCGGGCGTGGCCGGGATCTGAATCAAATCCGCTGTGACCGGCGTCTGCCGAGCTTGTCTCGGCGTGCGCTTCCGGCCCTTGTTGGCGCATGGTCGCACCGCTTCCTTCGAATCCGCCGTTGGCGCCGCTGCCCGGCCGGCCGGAAGCGGACGCGGTGCTGGATCGGTTCATTGCCGCCATCGCCGCGCGCGGCCTCGAACTCTACCCCGAGCAGGAGGAGGCCATTCTGGAGCTATATTCCGGCCGGAATGTGATTCTCAACACCCCGACCGGTTCCGGAAAATCGCTGGTCGCCTCGGCCTTCCACTATCGCGCGCTTTGCGCCGGCGAGCGCTCGGTCTACACCTCCCCGATCAAGGCGCTGGTCAACGAGAAATTCCTCTCGCTCTGCCGGGATTTCGGACCGGACAACGTCGGCATGATGACGGGCGACGCGAGCGTCAACCCCCGGGCGCCGATCCTGTGCTGCACGGCGGAGATCCTGGCCAACATTGCGCTGGCCCAAGGGGCGCGGGCGGACCTCCGGGCGGTGATCCTCGACGAATTTCACTATTATTCGGATCCGGACCGCGGATATGCCTGGCAGGTCCCTCTCCTGGCATTGCCCCAGGTCCGCTTTCTGCTCATGTCGGCCACGCTGGGCGCCACCGCGTTTTTCGAGCGGGAGTTGGAGCGGAGCACCGGGGCCCGGACCGTGACCGTGCGCAGCGACCGCCGGCCGGTGCCGTTGAGCTTCGAGTATTCGGAGACGCCGTTGGGCGAACGCGTCGCCGAACTGATCGCGACGGGCCGGGCGCCGGTCTATCTCGTGTATTTTACGCAGCGCTCCGCCGCGGAATCGGCCCAGGATCTGATGAGTCTCAAACTCTGCACGCGGGAGGAGAAGGCGGCGCTGCAGCGGGAATTGGAGCCGGTGCGCTTCAGCAGTCCTTACGGCAAGGAGATGAAGCGTTGGCTCCGCCAGGGCATCGGCCTCCACCATGCCGGTTTGCTGCCCAAGTACCGCATCCTGGTCGAATCGCTGGCCCAGCGGGGTCTCCTGAAACTGATCTGCGGCACCGACACGCTGGGGGTGGGGATCAACGTGCCGATTCGCACCGTGGTCTTTACCCAGCTCTGGAAGTTCGACGGTCAGAAATCGGCGATCCTGAGCGTGCGCGATTTCCGGCAGATTTCCGGCCGCGCCGGTCGCAAGGGTTTTGACGACCAAGGTTTTGTCATTGTTCAGGCGCCCGAACATGTCATCGCCAACAAGCTCGCCGAAGAGAAAGCCGCCGGCGATAGTCGCAAGAAGAAGGCGGTCAAGCAGCGCGCGCCGGAAGGGGCGGTGATCTGGGACAGCAAAACGCTGGAGCGCCTGCGCAGCGCGCCCGCCGAGGAACTGGTGTCGCGCTTCACGATCACCCACGGCATGCTCCTGCAACTGCTCGGCCGGGACGGCGATGGCTGCCGGGCGGCGCGCCAGCTGATCGCCGATTCGCACGAGACCGGTCCGCGCAAACGGGCGCTGCGTCGGCGGGCCTGGCAGCTCTTCCGCGCCTTGCTCGAGCGCCGGATCGTCGCCTTTGCGCCCCCGGAGCCGTCGGGACGCAAACTGCGGGTGAACGTCGACCTGCAGGCCGATTTTTCCCTCCACCAGGCGCTGTCGCTCTACCTGATCGACACGCTGCCGCGCCTGGATCCGGCTTCGCCCGACTACCCCTACGATGTGCTCACCCTGTGCGAGGCGATCGTGGAGGATCCCGATCCGATCCTGCGCCAGCAGGTGTCCCGGGCCAAGGACGAGAAAATGGCGGAGATGAAGGCGGCGGACGTGCCGTACGAGGAGCGGATGGAGAAGCTCGAGGCGATCGAGCATCCGAAGCCGCTGCGCGAGTTTCTCTACGAAACGTTTAGCGCCTTTGCGCAGGCCCACCCCTGGGTGGAGCAGGAAAACATCCGGCCCAAGTCGATCGCCCGCGAAATGTACGCCGGGTATCGCTCATTCGCCGATTATATCCGCGACTACGGGCTGCAACGCGTGGAGGGTCTGCTGCTGCGCCATCTGTCCCAGGTCTGGAAGGTGCTCGCCCAGACCGTGCCGGCGGCGGCCAAGACCGAGGCCGTCCTCGAAATGGAGGATTACTTTCGGGAGCTCATTCGCGGCATCGACTCGAGCCTGCTCGACGAATGGGAACGACTGCGCAATCCGGATTTCGTAGGCCGCGAAGCCCCGGAAAAGCCCGCCCGCCCCGCCGCCTTCGATGTCACGCGGGATCGGACAGCGTTCCGCCGGCTGATCCGCACAACGGTTTTCGGATTTCTGCAGGACATCGCCGACCGCGATTGGGAAAGCGCGGCCGCCCGGTTGGAGAGCGGCGGGGCGAGGGTGCTGGCCGAGGGTGAGCCGATGTCCGCCGGGGCGCGGCGCCTGGAATCGGCGTTTGCGGCCTATTTCGAGGCTCGCGAGCGTTTCCGCCTGGATCCGGAAGGCCGATCGGCTCAGCACGCTCATTGGACCGAGGACGATCCGGCGGGTGAATGGCGCTTGGCTCAGATGTTGATCGATCCGGGCGAACAGAACGACTGGGAGGCCCGGTTCGTCGTATCGCTCGCCGACAGCCGGCTGGCGCAGCGCGCCGTCGTGATTTTCGTCGAGGTCGTTCCGGTCGGCGCCGCCCCGGGTTAGGGAATGATTGCAAACATACCCTCGTACCCAAGGTCGCCTTTTCGTCGGGCTAGATTGAGACTCGAAATCAATACAGGGATTCCCGGTTGATATCTAATCCGCCTCATGCCGGCCGGGAATGTGCCGATTGCGCCTATGGGAGGCTAGGCCATCCCGCCTGTATGACCGAAGTCGAGATTACGGATATACCACCAGTGGCTCCCGGGGAGATGTCGCTGCTCGATTTCCATGCGATCGTCAACGTGCTCAATGTCCTCCAGTGCGAGCTGATTGTTCTTGGAATGAACGTGGCGCAGAACGACGACCATTTCAACGAGGGTATCGCGGTCGTCCAGACGATCCTTGGATCGCTGACCGACCATGATTTGGCTTTGCACAACGCCGCCCGGGTGGATGAATTCGAGCGGGTCGTCCTGGCGGAGATCGAGCGCAAAGTGCCGGCCGATCTGACCACGTCGCCGATTCTCAAGGACACGCACGCCAATATCCGCGCCGTCTTCGCCATCCTCAAGGTGAGGGCCCGCGAAATCCTGGCGCGGGCCTCCGCCCCTGAGGAATGGCTGAAGATGGATGTTGCCGAGCTCGAGAGCAACTTTGCCAAAGTCTTTGCCGCCATGGAGAAAGTAAGCCGCGGGCGCTTTCGGATCGTCTACAACCGCCCGCGCCAGAACGTCACGGACTATTTCGTCCAGTTCAAGGTCGAGGTCGCGGATTCCGCGCCCCTGTACCTGCCGCCGGTTCTCCACGACGTCATGCGCGATCTGATCGCCAACGCCCGCAAGTTCACCGCGCCGGGCGGAGATATTTCCGCGGCACTGCGCGAGAACGGCGAGGGATTTTCCTTTGTCGTCCGGGATACCGGCCGGGGTATTCCCGTGGAGGAGATCAAGCGGGTCGTGGAGTTCGGCAAGCGGGCGAGCAACACGGCGGACGTGCGCGGCATGGGCGGCGGCTTTGGACTGACTAAGGCGTTTCTCGTGACCAAGCAGTTCGGCGGCCGGATGTGGATCGCCTCGGAGCTCGGCCGCGGCACGGAGGTGCGCATCGTTATTCCCTATCCGCCCGGACTCGTGCGGCGCGCCGGGACGGAGGCCGAGCCGGCGCAGGCGGTGGCTATCTCGCATTGATGTGCGGCGCAGGGACAGGGCACTAGACCTTCTCGGCGTCGGATTCGCGGGAATTTGGGGTGCACCAGGCTGGATCGATTTGGGCAGGGTTTGCACAAATCTGCCGAGCGGCGATTGACGGCCAGCCCCGGACTTGCTCGGTTTGGTTGAAGCAACTTCAGTCCTTAGACTCCAGCCCCCTATCGTCTTATGTCCTCCCTGTTCCGTGTACCCGCTGGTCTTTGCGCCTGCGTCGGGCTCGTCGGCTTGCTCACCCTGCCGCGATCGGCGAATGCGCAGTCGACCGCCATCGTGGAAAAGCAATATTTGGCGACCCAGACCGACGCCGCGACCGTCGTCGCCGGCACGGGTAACGGCGGCGCCTGGCGCTTTTCGGCCTCGGCCCCCTTGGGCTCGACCGGCACGAAATCGATTACCCCGCCCGGGAGCTCGGCGCTGGTGCTGCCCCTGGACACGTCGGTGAGTCCGAATGTGTACGAAGTGCATGGCTATTTCACCAGCCTGGCGGCGCTCAACGCAGCTTATCCGAACGGCACCTACGACCTGACCTTCGATGGCGATACCTTCATGCTCGCGCTCACCAACGACGCCTATCCGAGCGTTCCGTTGGCGACCGCCAGCACGGGCGTCTGGCACAATGCCACCCTTTTCGTCGCCGCGGGCACGCCGGTCACGCTCACTTTTCCATTTGGCGCGAACTATGTCTCGGGCCGCGCGCACATGAGCCTGGCCGTCACGGGTGGCAGTTATAGCAACAGTGCGGATACCGGGACCGATCTGACGCAAAGCCAATGGTCGATCACGATTCCGGCCGACACCCTGCAGGGCGGCGTGACCTACACGGTCAAGATGGACTCGGATAATTTGGTGAGTTTGGATACGACGACGATATCCGGCGTCCTTGTCGCCTCAGTTTACGAGTCGGAAACCCAGTTTCCCCTGCAGGTGGGCACGCTGCCCGCGATCACGACGCAGCCGGTGGGGCAGACGGTGTTGGCCGGGCAGACGGTCACTTTGACCGCGGCCGCCTCCGGCAGCCCGACGCCCACCTATCAATGGCAATTAAACGGGGCCAACCTGGCCAATGCCACCGGATCGACGCTGGTGCTTGCGAACATCGGGACGACCCAGGCGGGCAGTTACACAGTGGTCGTCTCCAATCCGGTTGGTTCGGTCACCTCGAATCCCGCCAACGTGACGGTCAATGTCAATGCCCACCTGATCAACCTGTCCTCGCGCTCCTACGTCGGCACGGGCGCCCAGGTGCTGGTGGCCGGCTTTGTCGTCGCCGGCAACGGGACCAAACAGGTGCTGGTGCGGGGCGACGGGCCGGCGCTCACCACCTTCAACGTCACCGGGGTCCTGGCCCACCCCCTTCTGTCGCTTTTCGACAACACGTCCGCCGTCATCGCGACCAATACGGGCTGGAGCACCACGCCGGTGAACGGAGCGTCAGCCGTGGCCGCGATCATCGCGGAGGCCACGACCAATGCGTTCAATCAGGTCTATGCCTTCACTCTGCCGGTCGGTTCGGCCGACAGCGCCATGCTTGCCGGCCTGCCGTCGGCCGCCTACACGGCGGAGATCAACGGGGTGGGCAATACGACCGGGGTCGCCCTGGCCGAACTCTACGATGCCGACACCGGCACGCCAACCGCCCACCTGATCAATCTGTCGGCCCGCGCCTTCGTGAACACGGGTTCGGGCGTCCTCGTCGCCGGCTTCGTCATCTCCGGCTCGAGTTCGGAGACGGTCTTGATCCGCGGCATCGGCCCGGCTTTGGGGCTGCCGCCCTTCAATCTGCCGGGTGTCCTCGCCGCACCGCAACTCGCGCTTTACGACAGTACGGGAGCCGTCATCGCCGCCAACACCGGGTGGAGCACGGCGAGCTTGGTCGGTGCGTCGAGCGTCCCGGCGGGTGTCCAGGCGGCCACCACCGCCATCATGAATAGCCTGTACGCCTTCAGTCTGGCCGCGAACTCGCCCGACTGCGCCATGATCGTGACCCTGCCTCCCGGGGCCTATACGGCCCAGGTGAGCGGGGTGGGCAGCACGACGGGCGTCGGTTTGGTGGAAGTTTACGATGTACCCTGACCGCGATCCGTGGCGGGTCGGGCCGGCAGGACGCCACTGATCTTGAGCACGAACGCGTGTTCGCACGGCGGGGCGGCGGGCAACGTCACGTGGAGCCCGGCGCCGTCCTGGGTCCAGGTGAGCGAACCGCTATAGCCGAGCAGCGCGACCGCGGTGACGCGGGCGCTGGCCGGCGCCTGGACGCCGAGCGCGGTGACGAGGGCGCGGCCGTCCGCCGGCCAGGCGAACAGGGTGGCGTAAAGCGCGCCGTCCTTGGTGGTAAAGCGCACGTCCGCCGCCGTATATGGCTGGTCTTGCACGTCGCGGGCGCCGCCGAATGGGCCTTTCTGCGCCGCGGCGACGGTCGAGGGCCCCTCGCCGTAGACCGTCCACGGCCGCGTGCCGAAGATCGCCTCGCTGTTCACATCCATCCAACGGGCCATGCCCTGGAGAAACGCCCGCTCGTCCTCGTCGATCGAGCCGTCGCCGCGCAGCGGAATGCTGAGCAGCAGATTGCCGTTCTTGCTGACGATATCGACGAGCATATGGACGACCTGGTCCACGGTCTTGTACTTGTGCTCCAGGAACAGCCGCCGTTCGTAATGCCAGGAACCGATGCAGGTGTCGGTTTGCCACGGTTCCGGTCGAATGCCCTCGGACACGCCGCGCTCGATATCCTGCACCATGGCGGGCTTGTGGGCGGCGCTCAGGTGCTTGCTGTTGAGCACCGCTTCGAGGTGCCCACCGTGAAAGGCTTGGTTGGCGTTATAGAAATGGGCCGCGATATCGAGTCCGGCCTGGCCGAGCGGCAGTTCGTCGTCGTCGAAATACAGCAGGTCCGGATGGTACTTGTCCAACAGGTCCTGGGCGCGGAGAAACCACTTTTCCGTATAACCGTTGTCGTTGGGGGGCACCGACTCGTACCAGTGGCCATCGTTGGCCCAATGCCAGGCTTCCGCCGCCTGTGTCGTCTTCAAATCCATCGGCATCGGCAGGCGCAGGCCGCAATAGAGATCCTGGGGATCGAGGCCGTCCCACCATTTGCCCTTCCCGTCGGCCTTGGTCAGCGTGGCCGCGTCGTACGGCACGCCGGCGAGCGGTCCTTCGACATCGTGGCCATAAGCCGGCTGGAACCAATGCCAGGCGTGGGAGGAGTGATTGCTCACTCCGAAGCGCAGGCCATGCGCGCGGGCAATCTTGGCCCACGTGCCGACGATGTCCACCTTCGGGCCGACGTTGACCGAGTTCCAGGGCTGGTACTTCGAGTCGTACGCGTCGAAATTATCGTGGTGATTGGCGAGGGCCACGAAGTACTTGGCCCCGGCGCGCTGATAGAGGTCCATCAGCATTTCCGGGTCCCAATGGGCCGCGGTCCAGAGGTGGTCGATCTCCATGAAGCCGAACTTCGACGGATGGCCATAATGGGCCAGGTGATAGGCGTAGTCCGGCGTGCCCTGGATGTACATGTTGCGCGCGTACCAGTCGCCCTGCTCGGGCACGCATTGGGCCGTCCAATGGGCCCAGATGCCAAACTTCGCGTCGCGGAACCAGTCGGGCACCCGATAGCCCGCGGCCAACGATGCCCAAGTCGCCTGAAATTGCGGGGGGGCGGTTCCGGGGCCGGCGCCGGCCCCGACCCGTTTGGCCACGAAATCCTCCGAGCCGAAGTCGCCGATCGTCCGGGTGAACTTGATTTCGTCGCCGGCCAGCGTCCCCTGATAGACGGCGGGGACCTCGAGGTCTTCGAACGCCATGATTTCCACGAACGACACCTGGTTGCCCGAAATCTTGCCCTCCGTGATCGGCGTCACTCCCTTTTCGCCCATGCGTTCCCAGGCGGCTTGGCCCGTGAGGCCAGCGCCCTGCGCGGTCAAATCGAAAACATATTTTTGCACGCCGACCTGGGTATCGAATTCCGTGGCCCAGCGGCCATCGATGCTGGCCGCGTCCAACGAGCTGGACACGGCGACGCCGAGAAGAAAGAGACCGAGGATTTTCATGGGGGGATATTCCGAAAGCGCGCGGGCCCAGATTGGGCCGGCCCCGTATCTTCTGGACCAGACGCGGCATTTCGCCAGCGCGAAGTTTCCGGGTGGTTAGCGGGCTCGCGGCGATTGTATCTTATTATATATTAGATATTTGATATTTTCGTAGCTTATCCGCAGCGGAAATCCTCGACTCTTCCGGCCGCGGCGGCCCGGCTCTTGCTGTGCAGCTGTAACCTCCACGCCCCCACCCATTCATGGCCGTCGACGTCGCCCTCCACCACAAAACTTCCTACCGTTACGACCGTTCGGTCGCGCTCGGTCCCCAGATCGTCCGGTTGCGGCCGGCCCCGCACTGCCGCACGCCCATCCTGAGCTATTCGCTCAAGGTCGTGCCCGAGGAGCATTTTATCCATTGGCAGCAGGATCCCCAGGGCAACTACCAGGCCCGGCTCGTTTTCCCGAAGAGCACCCGCGAATTTTCCGTGGAGGTGGATCTGGTCGCCGAACTGGCAGTGTACAATCCGTTCGATTTCTTCTTGGACGCCTCGGCGGAGACCTTCCCGTTCCGCTACGATGCCGACACCGCCGAGAACCTGAAGCCCTACCTGCGCCGCGACAGCGCCACGCCGCGTTTCGCGAAGTGCCTGGGCGCGATCGATCTGACCCCGCGCCGGACCGTCGACTTCCTGGTTGGCCTGAACCGCCAGGTCAAGGACCTCGTGGCGTATATCATCCGGCCCGAGCCGGGAGTGCAGACTCCGGAGGAAACCCTCACCTTGGGGACGGGTTCGTGCCGCGATTCGGCCCTGCTCCTGGTTCAACTGTTGCGGCACCTGGGCCTGGCCGCGCGGTTCGTCTCCGGCTACCTGATCCAGTTGGCGCCCGACGAGCGGCCGCTCGACGGGCCGCCGGGGCCCGAACGGGACTTTACCGACCTGCATGCCTGGGCCGAGGTCTACCTGCCCGGGGGCGGCTGGATCGGCCTGGACGCCACCTCGGGCTTGCTCGCCGGCGAGGGGCATATTCCGCTCGCGTGCACGCCCGAACCGTCCAGTGCCGCGCCCATTTCCGGCTCGGTCGATCCGAGCGAAGTGGACTTTGCCTTCGAAATGGCGGTGAGCCGCATTCAGGAGTCGGTGCGGGTGACCAAGCCCTACACGGCCGAGCAATGGGCGGGGATCGACGCCCTGGGCGAGAAGATTGACGCGCTCTTGCGCGAGCGCGACGTGCGCCTGACCATGGGCGGCGAACCGACCTTTGTCTCGATCGACGACATGGACGGGGCCGAATGGAACACGAGCGCCGTCGGTCCGAACAAGCGCCGCCTGGCCGAGCAGTTGATGAAGCGCCTGTGGAGCCACTACGGCGCCGGTGGTTTCGTGAACTACGGCGTGGGCAAGTGGTACCCCGGCGAGCCGCTGCCTCGCTGGGCCTTCACCTGCCTCTGGCGGCGGGACGGCCAGCCGATTTGGAATCGCCCGGAATTGCTGGCGGACCTGGCCCGGCCGCTCAACCGCCGTTCGGAGGATGCCGGCCGCTTCGCCCGCGCGCTCGCCGCCCGCCTGGGCGTGGCCGAGCGCTGGCTCATGCCGGGCTACGAGGACATGTGGTACTACCTTTGGAAGGAACGCCGCCTGCCGGCGAACCTCGATCCGGCGGACAATCGGCTGAAGGATCCGCAGGAACGCGACCGCATGGCGGCGATCTTCGAACAGGGCTTCGATCACGTGACCGGCTTTGCCCTGCCGCTCGAGCGGGCCTGGACCGGCGACGTCCTCGGC
>CAZWMF010000113.1:0-9646 GCA_964634535.1 uncultured Opitutaceae bacterium
GGGCGTGAAGACCGCGCTTAAGACCCTCAACAAGAAGCTGGCCGCCGCGGTGGCAGCCAAGGACGCCAAGGCGGCCCGCGACGCGGGCATCGCTTACGTGAGCGCCATGGACCGGGCCGTAAAGACAGGCGTGGTGCATCGCAATACGGCTGACCGCGCCAAGGCCCACGCGGCCCCGCACATTTTCGCCAAACAGGCGTAATCGGGCGCCCATCTGGGCGCTTCCGTTTTTCCGGCTCGCGGCGGATGCGTCGCGGGCCTTTTGTTTTTGAAGGCCGCCTCAGGCGCCAATCGCCGGCCACTGCCCGCGCCACGCGGTCGAGGCCTGGGGCGTCTGGCGGGAGCGGCCGATCTTCGCCCCCATGATCCCTCCGCCCTCCACCGTCCGGCGCCATTTTTTGCCGTGGGATGGACCGCTGCTGCCGCAGGTGATCGCCTGGCTGACCGCCGAATGGGATCGAGGCGGTGCCCTCGATCTATCCCGGTTTTGGGTTTTCGTGCCCACGCGCCAGGCCGGCCGACGCCTGCGCGAGGCGCTGGCCGATTGCGCGTCCCGGGCTGGTTGGGCGGTCTTCCCCCCGCGGGTCACCACGCCGGAGGGCATTTTGGAGTCGTCGTCAGCGCCGGTCGCGACTCGGATGCAATCGCTGCTCGCCTGGTCGGCCGTGCTCGAGGCAATCGACCTCGATCGCTTTCGGGAATTGTTTCCCGTGGATCCCCCGGCCCGGAATTTCTCCTGGAGCCTGCGGCTGGCAGACCAGATGATCGGGCTGGCCGAAACTTTGGCCGAGATCGGTTGGCGGATGCAGCAGGTGGGCAACGCGACGGACGGTGGGGGCTGGCCCGAGCCGGGCCGGTGGCGCCTCTTGGCCGAGCTGGAGAATCGGTACGATCAACAACTCGAACGGCAGGGGCTCGCCGACCCCCAGGCGGTTCGCATCGCCGCGGCCAGTCGGCCGGTGCCGCCGACCGGCATCGAACGCGTGGTGCTGGCGGCTGCGCCCGACCCGGTGCCCCTCGCCTTAAGGGCCCTCGCCGGACTGGCTGGCCAAGTGCCAATTGACGTCTTGGTCTTCGCGCCCCCGGAGGAGGCGGGGGCTTTCGACGAGTGGGGCCGGCCGGTGGCGAGCTGCTGGCGGGAAAGGTCGCTGACGCTGTCAGACTTTGGCGAGTCCGTCCGACTGGAAGCCGATCCGGCCGCCCAGGCCGGGCGAGTGGCCGACCTGGTGGCGGCCTACGGACCGCGCGAAGGCGCGGTGGCGATCGGCGTGGTTGATCCCGAAGTGTTGCCGCCATTGGAGCGGGCGCTGGCGCGGGCCGGTCGGACCACGTTTAATCCGGACGGACACCCGCGAAAGCACGTCAGTTTTTTTCAGCTGCTGACGCTCCTGGCGGAATTGGCGCGCGAACCGTCTTTTCCCGTGGTGGAGGCGCTTGGACGGCATCCCGATCTTCTCGCCTTTGCGCAACACCGGGCCGGTTCCGGGTTTTCGCCCGCCCGCTGGCTGGCGGGCCTCGACCGACTGCGGGCCGAACATTTGCCGGGAGACTTGGAGGCGGCTTGGCGCCACGTTCCCGCCGGGCCGGAGGGGGCCGACCTCCGGATTGGTTTGGAGGCGATCGCGGATCTGCTTGCGGCGGTGGCTGGTCCGGATTTTGCCCGAGGGATTTCGGCGGCGCTGGGCGCGCTTTTCGCCTCCCGTCGACTGCAGCCCGACCGTCCGGCCGACGCGGAATTCGCCGAGGCGGCCTCCGCCTGGATGGATATCGTCGACGCTTGCGCCGATGCCCGGCTGGAGCCGGAAGCCGGGTGGGAGCTCGCCCTGCGGCTTTTTGGCGATCAGCGCAGAACGGAGGAACGTCCGCCCGACGCGGTGGACCTGCTCGGGTGGATGGAGCTGTTGTGGGAAGACGCGCCGCACGCGGTCCTCGCGGGGTTCAACGACGGGTATGTTCCCGAGGCGATCGCAGGCGATCCGTTCCTGCCCGAGTCGCTGCGGGTTCGCCTGGGTCTGCGCACCAACGAGTCCCGTTTGGCGCGCGACGCCTATCTGGCGCAGGCGCTCGCCCGCAGCCGCGCCCACGGCGGGCGGCTCGACGTGTTGTTTGGCAAGGTGTCGTCGGTCGGAGATCCGCTGCGGCCGTCCCGTTTGCTCTTTCTGTGCCCGGATGCGGAATTGCCGGGTCGGGTCGAGACCTTGTTCCGGGGCGTGCCCGCGGCCGAGGCGGGGGCGGCCTGGACCCGCCCCTGGCGCCTGGTGCCGCCGCCCATCGGCGGGCACGGGGCGGCTCCCGACGAACGCACGGTAGGTCTCCCGGTGCGCTTGGGCGTGACGGCATTGCGTCGGTGGCTCGAATGCCCTTTCCGGTTCTACCTGCACGAGGTGCTCAAAATGGAGGCGGTGGACGCGTCGAAGGCCGAACTGGACGCGTCCGACTTTGGGACGCTCTGCCATGCCGCGTTGGAAGCGATGGGACGGGCGGAAGCATTGCGCGAATGCACGGATCCCACGGTGCTGCGCGACTGCCTGTTCGCGGAGCTCGACCGGCAGGTGCGCGGCCGCTTCGGCGACGCCCTGACCTTGCCCTTGATGATACAGGTCGAATCGGCCCGCCAGCGCCTGCGGCGCGTGGCGGAAGTGCAGGCGCTCGAACAGGCCGCCGGCTGGCGGATCGAAGCGGTGGAGCGCAAAATCGTGTTTGCCTTCGCCGGACTGGATTTGGTCGCCCGGATCGACCGGATCGATCGGCACAAGGAGACCGGGGCTGTGCGGGTGCTGGATTACAAGACGGCCGACGGCGGCGATGGCCCGTTCGATGCCCACCTGCGCCGGCCGCGCGCCGACGAGCGCCTGCCGGCGTGGGCCCAGTGCGAATGGGAGGGTCGCGTTTGGGTGTGGCGGGACCTGCAACTTCCCCTGTATCGCCACGCCCTGGCCGCCGAATTTCCGGATCTGGCTGGCTGCGGGTATTTCAACCTGCCCAAGGCGGCCGGCGAGGGTGGTCTCGCCTGGTGGGAGCCCTATCCGGCGGAGCTGCACGCCTCGGCCCTGGCCTGCGCCGAAGGCGTCTGCCAGGCGATCCGCGCCGGCGCGTTCTGGCCGCCGAACGAGCGCATCCGGCCCGAGCAGGACGATTTTGCCGGGCTTTTTCAACGCGGTGCGGCTGACAGCGTGGCTTGGCCGGGGAGGAGCACATCATGACGCCGCCCGGCCATGTGATGATCCTCGCGTCGGCCGGCTCGGGCAAGACGTATGCCCTGACGGACCGCTTCATCGGCTTGTTGGCGCGCGGCGCCGCCCCGGATCGGATCGTTGCCCTCACGTTCACCCGCAAGGCCGCCGGCGAATTCTTCGACCGGATCCTGAACAAGCTGGCGGCGGCGGCGGCCGATCCCGCCGCGGCCCGGCGCCTGGACGCGGCGATCGGGTGGGAGGGGCGGGAGCCGGAGGCGTATCGGCGCCTCTTGCGCGGCATGGTCGACGCGATGCCGCGCCTGCGCCTGGGTACGCTCGACGGATTTTTCGCCCGGATCGTGCGCGCATTCCCACTGGAACTGGGCTTGGCCGGCGATTTCGAGGTGCTCCAGGAGCATGCCGCGCGCCTGGAGCGCCGGCGGGTTCTGCGGCGCCTTTACCTGCCGGTCCGCGGCGGACCGGCCGAGGCCCAGAAGAATTTCATCGAGGCGTTCAAGCGGGCGACCTTTGGCGCGGACGAAAAGCGGCTCGCGACCCATCTCGATACTTTTCTCGATGAGCACCACCGAGTATATTTGACCGCCGCATCCGGGGCGGGATGGGGCGAGGCGGCGCGGATCTGGCCCAGCGGACAGCCGTGGTTGGAGGCCGGGACCGCACTTGCTCCCGCGCTCCGGACGCTCGAGTCCTGGCTCGCCAGTGCGACGCTGGATCCTTCGTCCCGCCGCCGCTGGGCGGAATTTCTCGAGGCGGTGCCGACCTGGGCGCCCGGGGCGAGCCTGCCGCGGCCCCTCGAATACGTTTTGGAGAAGACGCTGCCGATCCTGCCGGCTTTGCTGGCCGGTTCGGCCGAGCTCAAGTTCAATCGTCAGGCGCAGGCGCTGCCCGCCGCGGCGGCGCGGGCCCTCGGCGATGTGGTGCAGGCCATCGCCGCCGCGGAACTCTCGGGCCAGCTGGCGGTGACGCGGGGCATCTTCGAGGTCCTGCGCGACTACGACCGCCTCTACCACGATACGGTGCGCCGCGGCGGCAAGCTGACGTTTGCCGACATCCAACGGCTGCTCGAGCCGATGCGCCTGTCGGCGATCGGCGGCGAGCCGGAAGCGGGCCGGCTCGCGATCGACTACCGGCTCGACGGAGAAATCGATCACTGGCTGCTCGACGAGTTTCAGGACACGAGTTTTGGGCAATGGAGCATTCTGCGCAATCTGGTCGACGAGGCGGTGCAGGATCCGACCGGGCGGCGCACGTTCTTTTGCGTGGGCGACGTCAAGCAGGCCATCTATACGTGGCGCGGGGGCGATCCGCGGATTTTCCGCGAAGTGCTGGAGTATTACAACGCCGCGGCCCCCGGCACGGTGGTCGAGAAATTCCTGGATAGTTCCTGGCGGTCGGGTCCACCGGTGATCGAGCTGGTCAACGCGGTTTTCGGGGCGTCGGCGGTTTTGCATGGGCTGTTCCCGGGGGCGGCCGCAGCCACCTGGACGCGCGAGTGGCGGACCCATCGCTCGGCTGTGCCCGACCGAAACGGGCAGGCCGCTCTGATTCATGCCGCGGGCCGGGATGGGCGCTGGCGCACCACGCTCGAACTGCTGCGGGAATTGGCGCCGGGCGAGCGCGGGTTGAGCTGCGCCGTCCTGGTCCGGCAAAACGACACCGCGGCGGAGCTGGCCGATTACTTGCGCGCGGAGGGCGGGTTTTCCGCGACGGCGGAGGCCGACTTGCGCGTGTGCGTCGACCATCCGGCGGGCGCGGCCCTTTTGGCGCTCGTGCAAGCGGCGGCCCACCCGGGCGACCGGCTGGCCTGGGAGCACGTGCGCATGAGCCCGCTGGCCGCGGTGCTGGGCGTCGATGGAATCGGCGATCGGGACGCGCTGGCGCTCGCGGTCCTCGGGTCGATCTTCCATGACGGTTTCGCCCGGACGATGGAGTTCTGGCTGAAGCGATTGGAGCCGGCAGATCGGTTCAGCCGCGAACGGGCGGACCAATTTGCCGCGGCCGCGGCGGCGTTTGACGCCACCGGCAGCCGGAACCCCGATGAGTTCATCGAGTTCATGGGTCGGTTTACCCTGCGCGACACGGAGGGCGGCGCGGTCGTCCGGGTCATGACCATACACAAAGCCAAGGGGCTGGATTTTGACGTGGTGGTGGTGCCCGATCTCGAGGGCCACACCCTCCTGTCGCGCCGGGAGGGCCTGGCCGTGCATGAATCGGCCGATCGATCGATCGATTGGGTGCTCGACCTGCCGCCCCGCCTGTTTTCCGAAAACGACGCCGTTTTGGGCGCCCACGTATGCGACGCAAGAGCGGCCGCGTGCTACGAGCAACTTTCGCTCCTCTACGTCGCTCTGACCCGCGCCAAGCGGGGGCTGTACGTCGTCACCGAGCCCGTCGGCGCGTCGTCGTCCGCCAATTTTCCACAGTTTCTGGCCCGCACCCTGGGTTGCGAGGAGCGGCCAATCCGGGTGGGCGCGCACGAGTTCGCCGGGTCCTGGTCGAGGGGCGACCCGGAATGGTTCCGCGGTTTGCCGCCGCCGGCGCCCGCCTCGCGGCCGGTTCCCGGCTTGGAGCGTTTGGCCGGGGCGGCCTCGAACTCGGTGCTGCGACGGCGGGTCCGCCGCCCGTCGCTCGAGGATCCGTCGTGGGAGAGCCCGGCGCGGCTCTTCCGGCTGGAGCGATCGCGAGAAAGCGATTTTGGCCGCCGCGTGCACGAACTTTTGGCGCGGATCGCCTGGGCCGACCCGGCGGAACGGGCGGCGCGGGCGGCCGATTGGGCGGCCCAGGGCGGGGCGCCGGACGCGGAGGCCGCGGCCTGCCTGACGGCCGCCGGATTGGCGGCCATTTGGGCGAGTCCGGACGGGGCGGCCGAGGTGTGGCGGGAACGGGATTTCGAGGTGATCGCCGAAGAGGCGTGGGTCAGCGGGCGCTTCGATCGCGTGGTGGTTTCCAAGGACTCCGCGGGCCGGCCGACGGCGGCTGTGGTTTACGATTTTAAAACCGATCGGGCCGAATCCCCGGCAAACTGGCGGGCGATCGCCGAGCGGCATGCCGGCCAACTCGCCACCTACCGTCGGGCCGTGTGCGCGCTGACCGGCCTGCCGGCGGCGGCCGTCCGCGCCGAGGTGGTCTTGACCCGGGCGCGGGCCCGGTTCGAGGTTTAGCCCGTTCCGATTCGACCGGCACCGGAAAAATATTTTGCAACGCGCCTGGCGCCAAGCCGACAAACTATACCGATGAAATCGCACGGGGTAAGCGGCCGATGGTGGTGGGTCGGCCTGCTCGTGGCCGGCGCGCTGCGGGCGACGGAGCCACCGCTTTCGTGGATCGATCCCGACACGGGTCATCGCGTGATCCGGCTGACTCGCGAACCGGGCTCCGCCAGCCTCTATTTCAACGACAATGGTTACACCCCGGACGGGCGCGCGATGGTCTACACGACCCCCGAGGGCATTTCCGTCCTCGACCTGCAGACCGGGCAGACCCGGCCGCTCGTGCACGGCCGGGTGCGGGTGGTCGTGGTCGGCCGAAAGACGCCCACCGTTTTCTACGTCGATCCGGCCGATCGCCAGCTTCACGCCGCCGATATCGGAACCGGCCGGTCTCGGGCGATCGCGCCGCTGCCGCCGGGGGGAGCCATTGGGACGATCAACGCGGACGAAACGCTGGCCGCCGGAACCTATCCGGAGGGCGCGGCGTCCGGATTCGAACCGCGCGATTTTGCCGGGCGGCCGGAGGCGCAGAACCACCCGCTGGAGCAACCGGCCAACAAGGGGCAGATGATGGAGCGCCGGCTGGCGGCGCGCATCCCCCTGGCCATATTTACGCTCGACCTGCGGACCGGGGCCGTGCGGGCGATCCTTCATGGGACCGACTGGTACGGGCATCTGCAATTTTCGCCGACCGATCCGGCGGTCCTGATGTACTGTCACGAGGGGCCCTGGCACAAGGTCGACCGCATTTGGACGATCCGCTCGGACGGAACCCAGGCCACGCTGATCCATCGGCGGTCGATGCAAATGGAGATCGCCGGCCACGAATTCTGGAGCCGGGACGGATCGACGATCTGGTACGACCTGCAGGTGCCCAAGGGCGAGGTGTTTTACCTGGCCGGCTACAACCGGGTGAGCGGGGAACGGACCTGGTATCACCTCGAGCGCGATGAGTGGTCGATTCATTTCAATGTCGCCGACGACGGCACCCTGTTTTGCGGCGACGGCGGCGATCCCGGGCAGGTCGCGCGAGCGCCCCACGGCGCCTGGATCTATCTCTTTCGCCCGCGGCTCCTGCACGACGACGGCACCCGGGGGACCGGCCTCGTGCGCCCGGGCGTCCTCCAGGCGGAACGGCTGGTCAATATGAGCCGGCATAATTACCGACTGGAGCCGAATGTCAGTTTCACGCCGGATCAAAAGTTCGTGATCTTCCGCTCGAACCTGTTTGGCCCGACCTACGTGTTTGGCGTCGAGGTCGCGCGGGCCCGGCCTCCGCCCTGACGCGGCCGCCGCGGCCGAACTCGGACTGTCAGATGCGGGGGGCCGTTGCCTCGCGGGCCCCGGCCGGCATCGTCGCGAACGGTCCGCCCCGGTCATGACCCAGGCCTCTTCCGCGGGCGGGCCGCCCTGATGACCTGTGATTCCCCCCGCCGCCGTCGGTTTCATCTTAGGGCGTTTGGAGCGCTCGCAATTCTCGCCGGCGCGACCGTCGCCCGCGCCGCGTTGCCGCCTCCCGCGCACATTCTGGACGACCTGCGGCGCGCCAACGGCTGGTTCATGCGGGCGGTGCCGGACCCGGCCCCGGACATCGTCAAGGGTCGGTGGCCCAGTTCGATCTGGACCCGGGCGGTGTACTTTGAGGGGTTGATGGCCCTGTACGGGGTCGATCGCGACCCGCGCTTCCTGCAGTATGCCGTCACCTGGGGCGAGTCGCACCAGTGGAGTCCCCGCGGCAGCGTGCACACCCGCAACGCCGACGACCAGTGTTGCGGACAGACTTACCTCGAACTCTATGAGCTCGATCCCCGGCCCGAGCGGATTCGCGCCATTAGCGCATGCATCGACGCCATGGCCGCCGGCCCGCGGCGCGACGACTGGTCGTGGATCGACGCCCTGCAGATGGCGATGCCGGTCTATGCCCGGCTCGGCCGCATTACGGGAAACCCCGACTATTTCGTCCGGTTGCATGAATGGTACGCGGCCACCCGCGACGGCATCGCCGGCCGGCCCGCGCTGTTCAATTCCCGGGACGGCTTGTGGTGGCGCGACCGGACCTTTGTGCCGCCGTACCAGACTCCGAACGGACGGCCGTGCTATTGGTCGCGGGGCAACGGGTGGGTGATGGCCGCCCTCGTGCGGACCCTCGACGCCATGCCGCCGACCGCTCCCTTCCGCAGCGACTATGTGACGATGTTGCAGGCGATGGCGCCGGCGGTGAAGGCGGTGCAGCGGCCCGACGGCTTTTGGAACCCGAGCCTGGCCGATCCGGCCGATTGCGGCGGTCCGGAACTCACGGGGACGGCGCTTTTTACCTATGCGCTCGCGTGGGGCATTCGGCACGGGGTACTGTCCGCCGGGCTCTATCGGCCGACGGTCGATCGGGCCTGGACCGCGCTGGCGACCCAAGCGCTCCATCCGGACGGATTCCTGGGCTACGTGCAGGGCACCGGCAAGCAACCGGCGGACGGCGGGCCCATCACCTATGAGCACCGGCCCAACTTCATCGATTTCGGCACCGGCTGCTTCCTGTTGGCGGGCGCCGAGGTCTATCGCCTGGCCGGCGCCGAACGCAAATAGGCTTTACAGCCCCGAAAGCCGTCCACACGGTTTCCCTTCCGACACACAACATGGGCAACCTGAAAAAGAAGCGCCGTCTGAAGATGAACAAGCACAAGCGCCGCAAGCGCTTGAAGTCCAATCGGCACAAGAAGCGCACGTGGCAGATTTTATTAAAACCGACAAGGTATTAAATCACCCGCCGTAGGCTAGGCGGAGGCGGGACCCGCCCCGCGATCGCGAATCGAAAGAACGCGCATGGCCTCCTCCGGCAGTATCTCGGCGTCCGCGCAACCGCCCGCGGTCCCGGCCGAAATCGGCGGCCTGGCGCTCGAGCGCATCCGGGCGTTGCTCTGCGCCCTGCAGGACCGCGTCCGCGACCGCCTGATCGCCGCCCGCCGGCGCGGCGCCCGATTGACGGGCGTCGCCGGTATCACGACGGCCGATACAATTTACCGGATCGACCGGATCGGCGAGGCGGCCATCCTGCGCTGGTTCGGCCGGCACTGGCCGCGCACCTGCCCGGTCGAACTCGTGATGGAGGGCCTGGTCGCGGGCCGGCCGGCCACCTTTCCCCGGGGCACGCCGCCCGCCCGCACCCTCGCCAAATGCATCATCGACCCGGTCGACGGCACCCGCACGCTGATGCACGACAAGCGCGCGGGCTGGATGCTGGCGGCG
>CAZWMF010000114.1:0-9623 GCA_964634535.1 uncultured Opitutaceae bacterium
GGGCGACCGGGACCCCGCCCTGCATCCGGTGCAGGCCGCGCTGGTGGACCACTACGGATCGCAATGCGGGTTTTGCACGCCCGGCTTCGCCATCGGGATGTTCGAGGCCTACTATCGGAACGATTGCGGGGATGCGGGGGCGATTCACGGACAGCTCTGCGGCAACCTGTGCCGCTGCACGGGATACCGGCCGATTCGCGACGCGGCCGCCGCGGTCCTGGCCGGCCGAACCACGGACGCGGCGAGGTCCGACTCGTTTGCCCAGCGGCTGAACCGGCCGGTCGATCCGCCGCCGGCGCTCGACTACTCGGCCGGTGACGCGCGCTTCTTCCGGCCGGCCACCCTGGGCGAGCTATTCGCTTGGTGGGCCATACACCCGGAGGCCAGCCTGGTCGCCGGGGCGACCGAGATCGGCGTGGACATCACGAAGAAGTTTCGCCGCTTTTCCGCGCTCATCGCGGTGGACGCGGTTGCCGAGCTGACGGCCGTCCGGGCGAGCCCCGGCGAGTGGCGGATCGGCGCCGCCGTCGTCCTGACGAACGTTGAGGATGCTCTTCGCGGTGAATTCCCATCGTTGAGTCAGATGTTCGCGGTCTTCGCCTCCCGGCAGATCCGCAGCCGGGCGACTTTGGGCGGCAACTTGGCGACCGCCTCGCCGATTGGCGACAGCGCACCCGTGTTGCTCAGCCTGGGTGCGAGCCTCGTCCTCGCCTCCGTCCACGGCGAGCGCGTCGTGGCTCTCGAGGATTTTGTCACCGGTTACCGCAAGACCCAGCTGCGGCCGGGCGAACTGATCAAGGAAATCGTGCTGCCGCGGGGCGAGCCGGGCGCCGGCCTTACCCGGCGGGCGGAGTTTTTCAAGGTGGCGCGCCGGCGGGAGCTCGATATCAGCATCGCGGCCGCGGCCTTTTGCGTCGACACGGGGACCGACGGCGTGATCCGGAACGCCCGCCTGGCCTACAATGGTCTGGCCGCCGTCACCGGTCGGGTGCGGTTGGCGGAGGCGGCGCTCAAGGGTCGCCGGCTGGCCGACGCCGCCGACGAAGTCGCTCGGATTCTCGCGCACGAGTTTCAACCGATTGACGACGCGGGGGCCGGCACGGCCTACCGCCGGGGGCTCGCCGCGTCGCTGTGGCGCCGCTTTGCCGACGGCATTCCCGCCGAACGGCCCGGCGCGGCCCCGCCGTTTTTGCCCGGGGCGGTCTGGCCCTCGCCCGGCCCGAGTCGGGCCCTGCGCCACGAAAGCGCGGCCGGGCACGCCACCGGGTCGGCCCGCTACGTCGACGATCTCGCCCGGCGCGGGCCGATGCTGGAGGCCTGGCCGGTGTGCGCGCCCCATGCGCGGGCCCGCATTCTGCGCCGCGACGCGGCGCGGGCCCGGGCCCATCCGGGCGTCGCCGCCGTCCTGCTCGCCGAGGATATTCCGGGCCGCAACGACGTGGGCGTGAACCGCCACGACGAGCCGCTGCTGGCCCGCGACGAAGTTTGCTACCACGGCCACCTCATCGGGCTCGTCGTCGGCGAATCCATTGCGGTCTGCCGGGCGGCGGCGGCCTTGGTCGAGGTCGATTACGAGGCGCTTCCGCCGATCTTGGGCATCCCGGCCGCCGTCGAACGCCAGAGCTTTCATAACGAACCGCGGCAGCTCCGCCGGGGCGATGCCGCGGCCGGGCTCGCGGCGGCGCCGCACCGCCTGACCGGGGAATTCTTCGTGGGCGGCCAGGAGCACTTCTATTTGGAGACGCAGGCCGCCTGGGCCGAACCGGACGAGGCGGGCGGCGTGTTCGTCTGCTCCTCGACCCAGCATCCCGCGGAAATCCAGACGGTCGTGGCCGAGGTGCTGGGCCGGCCCTGCCAGCAGATCGTCGTGCAGGCCCCGCGCATGGGTGGCGGCTTCGGCGGCAAGGAGTCCCAGGGCAACGCGCCGGCCGCGCTCGTGGCCCTGGCGGCGGTGACGACCGGCCGGCCGGTGCGCCTCCAATGGGATCGCGATATCGACATGATCGTCACGGGCAAGCGCCACCCGTTCTTCAGCCGCTTTGCGGTGGGCTTCGATTCCGACGGCCGGCTTCGGGCCGCCGACGTCGAGTTGATCTCCGATGGCGGCTGGTCGCTCGACCTGTCGCAACCGGTGCTCGATCGCGCGCTCTTTCATCTGGATAACGCCTATTACATCCCGGCGGTTCGCTTCGCCGGCCAAGTCGCGAAGACGCATGTGACATCGCAAACGGCTTTTCGCGGGTTCGGCGGGCCCCAGGGCATGCTCGTGATGGAGGAAATCATCGACCGGGTGGCGCGCGCGCGCGGGCTTCCTCCGGAGTTGGTCCGCGAACGCAATTTGTATCGCGGCTCCGGGGAGACCAACACCACGCCGTATGGCCAGGAGATCGGCGACAACCGCCTGTCCGTGATGTGGCGGCGGGCGCTCGACCAGGCCCGGTTCGACCAACGGCGGCAGGCGCTGGCCGAGTGGAACCGAACGCACGGGCTCGTCCGCCGCGGCCTGGCCATCACCCCGGTCAAGTTCGGGATCGCCTTCACCCAATTCTCCTTCAACCAAGCGGGGGCCTGGGTCGTCCTCTACCGCGACGGCACGGCCCAGGTGAACCACGCGGGCACGGAAATGGGCCAGGGCCTGCACACGAAAGTCCGCGGGGTGGCCATGCGCGAACTGGGCCTGCCGGCCGCGGCGGTCCGGATTATGCCGACCTGCACGGACAAGATTCCCAACTCGTCGGCGACCGCCGCCTCTTCGGGCGCGGATTTGAATGGCGCCGCCGTCCGGGAGGCCTGCCGGACTCTGCGCGACCGCCTGGCGCCCGTGGCCGCCCGATTGCTCGCCGAGAAGGCCGGCGCGCCCATCGCGGCGAGCGACGTCTGCTTCGAGGACGGCGGGGTGACTGGAGGCGGCGTCTCGCTGCCCTTGGCCGATGTCTGCCGGAAGGCGTTTGCCGAACGCATCAGCCTGGCGGCCTCGGGGTTTTTTTGTCCGGCCGGGACGCCGTGGAACTGGGCGACCGGCACCGGTCGACCGTTCCGCTATTTTGCCGGCGGGGTCGCGGTGACGGAAGTCGAAGTCGACGGCTACACCGGCATGAGCCGGGTGTTGCGCACCGACATCGTCCACGACGTGGGCGACTCGCTGAACCCGGGCGTCGATCGCGGCCAGATCGAGGGTGGCTTTGTGCAGGGGATGGGCTGGCTGACGAGCGAGGAATTGAAATGGGACGACCAGGGGCGGCTTTTGACGCATAGCGCCAGCACCTATCAGATCCCCGCGATCAGCGACGCGCCGCCCGAATTCAACGTGACCCTGCTGCCCGACGCGGGGCAGCCGGACAACCTCGACGGGAGCAAGGCGGTGGGCGAACCGCCGCTCATGCTGGCCATTTCGGTGCGCGAGGCCATTCGCGACGCGATTGCCACCTTTGGACCGCCCGGCGGTCCGGTGGCGCTCGCCTCCCCGGCGACCGGCGAGGCCGTGTTTCACGCCATTCAGGCGCGCTTGGGGTCGGTGACGGACCCAGTTCCGGCCCGCTGATCGGCGGCCCCGCCGAAATCCATGCTATATTCCGGGTAGCAAGACGCGCTACGCCATGGCTGCGACCCTCCATAACACTTTCATACGGAATATCTTCAATTTCGTGTGCATCGGGATGGGCCTCGCGGCCGCCTCGGCGCCCGGCCTGGCCCAGGTTCCAGCCAATCTCCTGCCCGCGGTCGGTTCGACCGGCGAATACGTGCGCCCGCCGACGGAGGATGTGAAGGTCGTTGCCGTGTCGCAATCCGGCATGACTTTGGAGTGCACGCAGGAATCGGCGGATGGCCTGCAGCCCTGCACCTGGAGAGAGCGGTATTCGGTTCGCGACGGCCGGCTCGTGCTCGACGCCGTGTTTACGCCCCACATCGTCCCGCCGACGCCCGCTCATACCGAATGGCAGATGACCGCGGCCATCGGCACCGCAAACATCGGCCCGGCCACGCTCGACCCGCGCTGGAACAATTACAAATCTTACCTGCAATACGTCATCGAGACCGTCCAATCTGAGTGGATGCGCCAGGTCGCCACCGATCGGATCCCCGCGCCCACCGGCAGCGTGATCACCGTGAAGTTTCTGATGAACAGCAAAGGCGAAATTGTTCAGATCCTGGGCGCCCACGACTCCGGCCAGGCTCCGGCCAGCGCGTCGGTTCCGTGCGTTCGGGCGATCAATGTTTGCGCCCCCTACGGCAATTGGACCGAAGACATGATCGCCGCGCTCGGCAATGAGCAGGTGATGTCATTGTCGTTTGCCTACCAGTAATCGACCGAAGCCGAGCAAAGCCGGGTTTCGCCCCGCCGAATCCATCGGCCCAGCGAAGCATCGGCTGGCACCGCCGAGCCGAAACCCCGGATTTGGCGAGACAAAAGCGGGTATCGCAAGCCATAGCCCTGCATGCGGCGAGGCGAAGGCTGGCCCCGCCAAGCCATAGCTCCGCCTCCAACGAGACGAAGGCTGGCATCGCCCAGCCTAGCCCCGCGCTCCGCGAGACGAAAGCTGGCATCGCCCAGCCGTAGCCCCGCGTTCAGCGAGACGAAGGCTGGCATCGCCCAGCCGTAGCCCCGCGTTCAGCGGGGCGAAGGCTGGTCGCGCACCATCAACAGTTGAGCCGCGATGCTGATCGCAATCTCCGCCGGGTCGTTGCTGCCGAATTCGAGGCCGACCGGACAATGGAACCGGGCCGCCCGGATTTTGCTGAGACCGCCTGCGACCATTTCCCGGCGCAGAATGGCCGCCTTGGCCTTGCTTCCAATTACGCCGACGAAGGGGAAATTGCGTTCGGCCAACGCGCGCTGCAGCGGCGGCCGGTCGGTGGAATGCCCGTTGGTCATGAACAGGACGAAGGCGTTGTCCGGCAGGGTGGGGATGACCGCCGCGAGGTCGTCCACGCGCTTCGCCTCGAAATGGCGGGCCCGCGGCAGCCGCTCGATCCACTCGGACCGCGAATCGAAGCACGCGATGCGGCAGCGCAGCGGCAAGAGTACCGGTATCAGGGCTTGCGCAATATGGCCGGCTCCAAAAATGACGATGGGCCAGGCGTCGCGGGCAAGATGGGGCTCGAAATAGTAGGTGACGCGGCCGCCGCAGGTCATGCCGACGTCCTTGCGCAAACTCCAATGCACGAGGCGCGGGCGGGCCGTGCCCGCAGCGAGGATCTCCTGCGCCAGCCCGACCGCCCGCGATTCGACGCGGCCGCCGCCGACCGTCCCGCCGTGGCGGCCCGCCGCCGTGACCAGCATTTTGGCCCCGGGGTCCTGGGGTGTGCTGCCGGCCGCCTCGACCAGCACGACCAGGACACAGGCCCGGCCTTCGCGTTCGAGGGCGCCCAATTCCTCGTAAATGGCTTCCGCCGCGCTCACAGCGGTTCGAGTCGGACGTTGCGCAGCTCGAATGGATAGCCTTCGAGTTGGATGGCGATCCGGCCGGAACGGCGGGAGCAGCCGGTGGCGCGGTTTTGCATTACGCCATTGATCGTGCATTCGACGGTGTCGCCGCGGCAGATGATTTCGCAGATGTTCCATTGGCCGAGCGGTCGTTCGCTCGCGGGCTGCGTCCGGTCGGTTTGTTTGGCTCCCGGGGGCAGTTCCGCGAACGCGAATCCCGCCATCGGGATCAGGTCGCCGGCCCGCCCGACCTTGGTCTGGATTTGCAGGCAAAGTGGCCAGGTGTGTCGGTCGATGGGACCGGACGAAACGTGGACCAGAAAACCGGAATTGCTTTGGGGATTGGTCGACGTCCAACGCCATTCGGCGTGGAGCCGGTAGTCCGCATAGGTGCCGTCGGCCAGAAGATATCCAACGGGTTTGCCCGTGGCGGCGAGCACCCCGTCCGGTGTGACCCGGCATACGGCGTGGATGTCCTTCGCGACCGACGCCACCAAAGTCCAGCCGGTCAGATCCCGGCCGTTGAACAGCATGGCCGCCTCGGTTACTCCGGGCTCGCCGGCGGACGCGCCGCTGACGAGCCGTCCGGCGAGCAAGATTCCCAGCAAGAGAACGCGCGGCGTCATGTCGCCAGCCTGTTTGGTCGCGACCGTCCGGGCGACGCAAAAAATCTGCTTCTGCCTCCGCCTTCGCCTGCGGCTACGGCGGGACGAGGTCCGCCCAGACTTCGCCTGCGGCTACGGCGGGACTTGGGTCGCTCAGGCTTCGGCTAGGGTACGAACACGACCTGCCCGTTTCCGTTGCCGTACTGCCGGCGGACGGCCATCTCCTGCTCGTTCTCGACTTGGTCGGTCTTCAAGACCTGCAACTGGGCGGGGCTCAGCACGGCGGCCGCGTTCGACAGGATGCGCTCATCGTGCGGGGAAAGTCCGGTGGCCGCATCGACGACGTTGTAGTTGGCCGGACGGGTCGACGTATCCTTGCCGGCGTAGTTCGCATCGGCCATCGCCTGGGTCAACCCGGTGGACTCGCCGGGCGTGAGGGGCACGCCGGCATCCGAAAAATCGGCCGCATAGTTGTCCTGCACCTGGCGCTGGATGCCCGCCTGCGTGGCGAGGCGCGCCAGCGTGGCGTCGGCGTTGGCGCCTAGAATCGCGGTGATTTGCTGCTCGTCGCTTTGCGCGGCCTCGGTCATCGCCGCCTGCCATTCCGGCGATCCCCGCGCCAATCCCGCGGCCTCCGCCGCCGACTGGGCATCGACGTTGTCCATCTGCCGCTCGGCGAGGAGATTCTTGAGCTGGGCCAATCGGTCCGGGGCCAGATTGAGCGAATTCAGGGTGTCGCCATAGGTCCGGTTGATATTGCGGCGCATGATCTTTTCGTACGCCGCCGTGTATTCGGGATGGGCCTTCAGGATGTCGGCGATGTGTATGATGTTTAAGCCCCCGGTGGAACTGGCGCTCGCGGTCCGGTCGGCGGCCGGCTCGGCACTCGCCCGGGAGGTGTGACTGGCCGGTTCGTCCCGGGCCGTTCTGGACAGTGCGATTTGGCGCTGCAGATCCTCGGTCCGTTTTTGGGCTTCGCCCCAGCGCACATCCAGTTGCTTGATTTCGCTCCGCTGAGCGAACGCCAGATAGCCCAGTGCCAGGCATCCGGCGAAAAACAGAACAGCCAGCCAAGACATGACACGCTGCATGGGAGGGGGAATCGGAGGTTGGAAGAGGCTCACGGCCGGTCGGACGTCGAGTCGTCGACCGAAGAACCTGGATCGAAACCTGATACCAATGTCAGGTACTAGTCAAGGCGCCTCGCCTTCGCCTTTGGCTTCGGCGCGGCGAGACTCGGGTATGTCTGCAATCCTGATTTGGCGCAGCCGACCGGGCGCAAGGCGCCCGCGCGGGTGCTGGGCGGGAAGCCCTGTCCTGGGCGGTCAACGCAGTGATTGGTCGGTTCTCAGCCCGGCAACGGCCGAACCAGGTTTGCAAACATTCCCTAAATCAGGCCGAGCTTCATCTTCCCCTCTTCACTGATCATCGAATGGTTCCAGGGCGGATCCCAGCTGATGCGGACATCGGCTGCGGTCACGCCGGGTACGAGCAGCACCTTGGACTTGGCGTCCTCGGCGATGGCCGGTCCCATCCCGCAGCCCGGGGCGGTCAGCGTCATGGCGACGTCGACGCGGAAACCGGGTTGACTGGCCAGCGGTCCCACCTCCATCGAATACACCAACCCCAGGTCGACGATATTGACGGGAATCTCCGGATCGTAGACCCGCCGCAGCTGGTCCCAGATCGCCTCGGGATCGGGCGAACCGTCCGGCAGGGTCGTCGCCGCGGCCGCGGACCCGGAATCGGCCTGCTCCCCGAGCGCGTCGGCGTCCTGGCCGTCGATCCGGAAAAGGCCGAAATCGGTCTGGACGGTGTAGCTGCCGCCCAGGGTTTGGTGGATCATCACGGCCGTTCCGGCCGCCAGGGGGATCCGGTCGCCGGATGGAATCTGCGTGGCCGCCACGTCGCGCGTCAGCTGGCGTTCGCGGGCGGCTTTCATGCGCGCACCTTTCGCTCGATCCGCTCGCGCAGGGCCTCGTGCAAGCCTTGGTGTTCCAGCCGGTTGAGGACCTCCTCGAAGAAGCCGAACACCAAGAGCCGGCGGGCGGCCGAGGGCCGCAGGCCGCGGCTCAACAGATAGAACTCCTGCTCGGGGTCGACCCGGCTCGTGGTGGCCCCGTGGGTGCAGCGCACGTCGTTGGCCTGGATTTCCAGACCGGGCAGCGAATTGGCCTCGGCATCCTCGCTGAGCATCAGATTGCGGTTGCTCTGGTAGGCGTCGGTTTTTTGCGCATCGGGATCGACGATGATCAGTCCGGAAAAGATCGTGCGCGCCTGGTCGCGCAGCACGTTCTTATACAAGAGATCGGATTTGGTGTTGGGCGCCTGGTGAATCTGCAGGGTGCGCTGGTCGAACTCCTCCTGGTTCTGGGCGACGGTCAGGGCGAGCATCTCGGAGAACGCCCCGGGCGCCTGAAGCTGGCTCAAGGACTCGTGCCGGGCCTGGCGTCCGCCCAAGTGCACATTGAGCGACTGGACCTGGGCGTCGCGTCGCACCACCGTCGAATTGAACTGGAACGACAGGGTGTCCGCCGACCAGTCCTGGACGGCGGCGTAGGCGATGCGCGCTCCGTGCGCGGCGTAGAGGTCGTTGGCGCCGGCGGCGAAGCCGGCGGAGCCGGCGAACAAGTCGACCACGCTGACCCGCGCATTCTCCTCGGCGATGACCAGAGTGTGCGGGAAGGCCGCGCCGCCGGCGGCGCCCTGGGTCACCACGATCGGATCGGGCAGCTCCACCCCGCGGGGCACGTAGATGAACGCCCCGTCGCCGACAAAGGCGGTGTGCAGCGCGGCAAACTTCTCCGAGCCCATCCGCTGCGGTTGGGCCATGAAATGGGCCTGACAGAGCGCGGGATGCTCCCGCACGGCCTGGGCGAGGCTTGTCACGATGACTCCGCGCGCGGCCCATTCGGGCGCAAGGTCCGAGCGGACGACCAGCCGGTTGCCGGAAAAAACCAGCCGAGCGGTCGTGCGAACGCCCGGCAGATCTGGCGCCGGGGCCGGGGCGGAGCCGCCCTCGGGGGCGGCGAGCGCCAGGCCGGCGATCGCGCTGAAGCGCCACGCTTCGTCGGTGCGCTTGGGCATCGGCAAAGCCGCGAAACGCTCGTAGGCGGCGCGCTTGCGCTCGAGCCACCAGGCGGGGGCTCCGGCATGTTCGGCCAGGCTTCGGCTGAAACGCTCCGCGGTGAAATCGCCCACGGTTCGGGCGGTGGCGAGCTCGGGCGCTGGCGTCATCCGACCGAGCCCTCCATTTCGAGGTCGATCAGGCGCTTCAATTCGACCGAGTACTCCATCGGGAACTGGCGGGCGAGGTCGTTGATGAAACCGTTCACGGAAAGGCTCATCGCCTGGCCCTCGGTGAGGCCGCGCTGGCGCATGTAGAAGATTTGCTCCTCGCTCACCTTCGATACGCTCGCTTCGTGTTGCACGAAGTTGGCGTCGCCGCGTACGGTGATTGCCGGGTAGGTGTCGGTTCGGCTCTGCGTGTTGATCAGCAGCGCGTCGCACTCGGTGTTGTTCTTGCAGCCCTTGAGATGCTTGGGGATGTGCACGACCCCCCGGTAGGTGCTGCGGCCCTGGCCGACCGAGAT
>CAZWMF010000115.1:0-5498 GCA_964634535.1 uncultured Opitutaceae bacterium
GACCGTCAAGCCGGTCCGAGTGCTCGGCGCAGTGGGGAAAGGCCGCGCAGTCGGGCCCGGAGGCGGTCAATGAGCTGCGCGAAGCCCCGGCAGGGCCTATTCAATTCAACCCGAGCCATGCCCAACCGCCATAGAGCTTGATGAATCTAGAATGAGCGGGCTCGACCGACTCCTCAAGCACTCGCCAAAGGCGCGCGAAGTCATATTTTGGAAGACCATGGGCACAGGAATGAGCAGAAAGGAAATCGCGGATGTACTGGGCGAGATCGCCGTCCTGCTGGAATTGCAGGGCGAGAATCCGTTCAAGGTGCGGGCGTATCAATCGGGGGCGCGCGTGATCGAGGGCATGGAGGAGGGCGCGTTTCAGGCTTTGGTGGCCCAGGGCCAATTGGAGACGGTCAAGGGCATCGGCGAGGCCCTTTCCCGCAAGATCACCGAACTGCATTCGACCGGGAAGCTGGCGTTCTTCGAGGACTTGAAGGCGAAGGTCGAACCCGGCCTCATCGAAATGCTCCAGATTCCGGGACTCGGTCCGAAAAAAATCCGCGTGCTGCGCGAAAAGCTGGGCATCGCCGATATCGCGGCGCTCGCCGCGGCGTGCGCCGCGGGCACGGTCGCCCAGTTGGACGGATTTGGCGATAAGACGCAGGAAAAGATCCAGGCGGGCATCCGCAATCGGGAAGCCTACGGCCGCCGGCACCTGTGGTGGGATGCCTGGGCAACGGCCGAACCCATACTGGCCGGACTGCGCGCGCTGCCCGCGGTCCGCCGAGCCGAGGCGGCGGGCAGCCTGCGGCGCGGATTGGAAACGGTGGGCGATCTCGACTTTCTGGTCGCCGCGACCGAGGTCGAACCCGTGGTCGCCTGGTTTGTCGCCCAGCCGGGCGTCCGGGAAGTCACGGCCAAGGGCGAGACCAAAGTGAGCGTGCGCCTGGAGTCGGGCCTGCAGGCGGATCTGCGGATTTTGCCCGACGAGCAATTTGCGTTCGCCCTCCATCATTTCACCGGTTCGAAGGACCACAACGTGCAGATGCGCCAGCGGGCTTTGGCGCGGGGGTTGAGCTTGAGCGAATGGGGCCTGGCGCCGGCCGAGGGCGACGAGAAGGTCAAGGACAAGGTCAAGAGGATCCCCGCCATCCTGGCGGGGATCAACTCCGAGACCGACCTCTTCGCCGCGCTCGGACTCGCCTTTATTCCACCCGAGTTGCGGGAGGGCCTGGGGGAAATCGAGGCCGCCGAACAGGGCCGCTTGCCGCGGTTGGTCGAACTCGGCGACCTGCGCGGGGCCTTCCACAATCACACGACCGCGTCCGACGGCCACAATACCCTGGTGGAAATGGCGGCCGCGGCGGCGGAGCGTGGCTGGAAATACCTGGGCATCGCCGACCACTCCAAGTCGAGCGTGCAGGCCCGCGGCCTGAGCGAGGAGCGATTGGCGGACCAAATTCGGGAAATCGCCCGGTTCAATGCCCATCCGGGCGCCGGTATCCATCTCTTCGCCGGGACCGAGTGCGACATCCTGACCGATGGTCGCCTCGATTTTGACGACGCGATCCTGGCGCAGCTCGATTATGTCGTGGCCTCGGTCCACAATGTCCTCGGTCAGGACGAAGCCGTCATGACGCGCCGGGTGATCCGGGCGATCGAGCACCCCCGGACGACCATGCTTGGCCACGCCACCGGGCGGCTCCTGCTGCGTCGCGAGGGCAGCCGCGTGAATCTGGACAAAGTGATCGACGCGGCCGTCGCGGCCGGCGTGGCGATCGAGCTCAATGCGAGTCCCAATCGGCTGGATCTCGACTGGCGCTACTGGCGCAAGGCGGCGGAGAAGGGGTTGATTTGCGTGATCAATCCGGATGCCCACGAGACGGCG
The DNA here is from genome assembly GCA_964634535.1 of uncultured Opitutaceae bacterium. Taxonomy (GTDB): domain Bacteria; phylum Verrucomicrobiota; class Verrucomicrobiia; order Opitutales; family Opitutaceae; genus Palsa-1447. The sequence continues at coordinate 1,874 of CAZWMF010000115.1, forward strand.
TCGCTCGACTATGTCCGGGCCGGAATCAATATCGCCCGCAAGGGATGGCTAACGCGCGAGGACGTGTTGAACACCCGCTCGCTCGACCAGGTCCGGGCCTGGTTGACGGCCAAAGCGTCGGGAACGGTTGAAAAACCGGCGCCGATCGGCTGATATCCACCGGTCATGCCGATCTACGAGTATTACTGCCCGGACAACCACCGGATCTATCAGTTTTACGCCAAGACCCTGGCTCAGGGACGGACCATCCCGAAATGCCCGGATAATCCCGAGTACCGGATGCAAAAGCTCGTGTCCGCCTTCGCCGTGGTGGGCAAGCGGAAGGGCGAATCGGCCGGTGGCGAGGACGGACCGGCACCGGTCGATCCCGGTTCCGGGACTGACCCGAAAATGGACGCGGCCATGGCGGCCATGGAACAGGAGTTCGCCAACGTGGACGAGAACGACCCGCGGGCGATGGGCCGCATGATGCGGCGCATGTCCGAAGTCACGGGCGAAAAGATCGACGGTGAAATGGAGGAGGTGGTGCGCAAGCTCGAGGAAGGGGCCGATCCGGACTCCTTGGAGGAGCAATTTGGCGGCGCGGAGGGCGACCCCGCAGAGGAAGGGGCCGGATTCGGAGAGGGTGGGCCGGGACCGGCGGGCGGTCCGGTAGCGCCCGAGCGTGCGGAGGGTGAACGGGCCAGGCCGAAGCGGGCGCGGCGAGAGTTTCGCGGGCAGCCCTCGCGCGATCCGAAACTTTACGATTACTGACACGATGCCATCACCTGAATTGACCGCACGAACCGAAGCCGCGCGCCGCGCCGTCCTCGCCCAAGTTCCGCGCTTGCGCGACGGCTTCGGGCGAACCGAGAGCCGGTGGAAGTCGGATGGCACCCGCGTCACGCCGGTGGACGTCGCGATTTCCGAGGCCATTTTTCGCGACCTATCCAGCGCGTTTCCGGAGGACCAGTGCTTTAGCGAGGAATCGGGCCAGGCTGGCGTCATCGCTGTGACCGCGCGGTTCAGTTGGGTCCTCGATCCGATCGATGGAACCAACAACTTTGCCCTGGGCGTGCCCCATTGTGCCATTTCTTTGGGCCTCCTGGAAAACGGCGAGCCGGTTTATGGCTGCATCTACGATTTTAGCCGGCAGATCTTGATGCAGGGCGGTCCCGAATTCGGCGTCTGGGACGGAGACCGGCCGGTCAAGGTGGACGATCGGCCGATAACCCGTGAGAGCCTGATCGGCTTTCACACCCCGGTCGATCCTCGCTGGCTGCCCGGTTCCCAGGACGTGATGTCCCGGGTGAAGATTCGGGCGCTGGGCAGCGCGACGCTCCACTTGGCCTATGTGGCCGCCGGCGTCCTACAAGGGGCGGTCGACTACAACGTCAAGATTTGGGATCTGGCGGCGGCCACGGCCCTGTGTCGCGCCGCGGGTGGCGAAGTCCGATTCCTCAACGGCCGGCAGCTTCCTTTGAGTCAATTCGACCTGCGCATGCAGCGGATTGTGTACGTGGCGGGCAGCCCGCGCAATTGCGACTGGCTCGAAGCGGTCGTAACGGCTGCGGCCGTCTAACCGGCATCAATCCCAAACCCGGTGGCGACGGCGCCGGCGATAGGGCGCCAGAATTGCGGAACGCGTGACGGCTGCCGGTCATCCCGGCTTCGGCGGGGACCCGCCGATCAAACCTGGTACTCCTGGAGCGGAACCGGATTGAGGATTCGCGCCGAAGGCAGGTGGACCGCCAGCTGTTGAACGAACCACTGGCGGGCGGTTGGATCGCCGTGCGTGAGCACGATGCTTCGGGCCCCGGTCTGGACGGCAAAGGCCAGCAGTTCCTCGCGATCGGCATGGCCGCTGAGTTCGAATCGTTCGACCCGGGCCTTCACCTTCGTCTGGACGTGCGCCGCCTTGAAGAGAAACGGCTCGCCCGGCTTGGACGCGAGCAAGCGACCGCCGGGCGTTTCCGGATCGCAGAACCCGACGAACGCCACCGTGTTTCGCGCGTGGCCCAGGAGGCCTGAGGCGAGGATATAGCTGGGCGTGTTCTCGACAATCATGCCCGAACTGACGACGTAGATCGCGTTTTGGGCCGGATCGACCCCGGCCTTGAGCTTGCGCGGCAACTGCCTTACGTGCAGATCCTTAATGATACTGCGATTGAATTGCACGGCCTTGGTCTTGCGGGCGATGTCGTCGAAGTAGTCGACGAGTTCCAAACCCAGGCCCGAGGCAAAAATCGGACACGCCACGAGCCGGTCGAAGCGCCGGGCATCGTGCAGCACCGAGAGAATCTCCTGCATGCGGCCCAGGGCAAAGGACGGAATCAGGACCGAACCGCCCTTGTTGATCGTATCGTTGACCGTCATGATCAGGCGATTGATTTCGAGCGCACGCTTCTTTTCCGGGGGCCGCTCGGTATCGCCGCGCGTCGTCTCTGTCACCAGCGTATCGAAGTGCCCGGCGGGAAAGCGGGCGCCGATCAGGGTTCGCTGGTCCTCGAACAGGACGTCGCCGGTGAAAAAGATGGCGCGGTGGCGGTGGCGCAGTTCCACGCCCGCGGCTCCGGCCACGTGACCGGCCGCATGGAATACGATTTCGATCTCGTCGGCGGTGCCCCGGAAGCGTTTGGCGTGCCCGAACGGCAGACCGGTGAATCGCTTGGCGCAGCGTTCGATTTCCTCGTGCGTGAACAGAGGGTAATCCGGAATATTATCTTCTTCGCGCTGGCGCATCATCACGTTGGCCGAGTTATGCAACATGCGCTCGACAAGCATCTTGGTGGCTTGTGTCATGAGGACGACCGCATGCGGATGTTCGCGCATCGCGAGAGGCAATGAGCCGATGTGATCGAGGTGGCTGTGGGTGATGACAATCAGGTCGAGGCGCGCTCCGCGAATCGACGTCAGCGCCGGCGTTGCCGCGCGGCCCGTTTTTTTCGGATGCAGCCCGCAATCCACGAGGATATTGAGGCCACCCAGTTGGATGAACAGGGAGTTGGCGCCAATGCCGCCGTCTCGGTTTAGGTCGATCAATCGCATGAAGGTAATTTTCCCCCGGGCGGGGCGGCACGTTCGCGCAGGCGCTCGATTTGCGCAAACTGCTTGGGGGAAAGCAGTCGGCGCGGAACGCGTTTGCCGGCTTCGCCCAGCAGGCGGTTCCAATCGGACGCGGAGGGTAGGTGGGATTGCCAGGATGAATGGTGGCCCTGTTTGCGCTGCCACGAAATCGCCCCGCCGTGAATAGCCGCCCGGACTTGGTATTTCCCGTCCTCCGGATCGCGATTCCACCAGCCAAATTCGGTGCTCATGGGTGGGAACGCGCTAAAATGCGAACTCCGCGACGGGGTCGCCCAGGCGGAATTCGCCGGATTGGCGAACCACCCGGCGGACGCGCAGCCCGTCTGCGGCAATGTCCGCCGTCCAGGATCCAAACGGGCGGGTGAAAGAACCGGTGTTGATCACGACTGTTCCGTCCGGGCCGCGCCAAACTCCCGGCCGATGGGTGTGGCCGATCAACGTGAACCGACTTTTGGGCCGGTAGCGGCGGGAAAACGCGTTGTAGGTGTCGCGGTACTGCCCGCGGAGCCACGCGCGGAACTCTTTCAGAACGGCCAGTTGCCGTTCGCGCTTCATGCGG
>CAZWMF010000115.1:5508-9574 GCA_964634535.1 uncultured Opitutaceae bacterium
GGGAAAACGCGTGGGCCCGGTGCGGCGCGGTGCGCCACGCCGCCAGCAGATTGGGCACGCGCCACGGCGGCCAGCACAGGTCGGCGATCAAGCGCCCAAAATGGTGCGCGGCCCGCGGCTCCGACTGGTGGCGCTGGGGAATGGCACGGGCGACCTGCCGGTAGAGGGCCATCCGATCCTCCAGGGAGAGCGCGTCCGGGGCTTTCGTTTGCTCGGCCAACGCGGCGCGGACGGCCGCCCGGATCGTGCGCGCATCCCCTCCCCAGGGCACCATCTCCTCGAACAACACATCGCCGTGGAGGACCCATACGCGGCCATCGGCAAGATCGGCCCAATGCCGCTCGGTGATGTCCGGATCGTGGTTGCCGGTGATGAAGGTCACGGGCAGGCCCAGACCCGTGAAAAACGCCGCCACCTCCTGCCGGCAGCGGTCCGTAAAGGCCGGCCGCGGCCCGGGCCGGGTGTCGAGGCTGTCGCCATTGAGCACGAGCGCGGAAGCGCCGTCGGCCAACGGACGCAGCGACTCCAACGAATCGACCCGGCTGGAGCGATCGCCAAAATGAATATCGGAAAGCACGCGGATCAAATCACCGGGAATCAAAGGAGTTGCCACGATTACCACGGCCGATTCGGTTCAAGCCAAGAATTATGTGTCACATTTCGGCGCGGTTTCTGACATGATGGGTGCTTTGTGAATTATCGACACGAGTTCCACGCTGGCAATCCCGCCGATGTGATGAAGCACGTCCTGCTGGTGGCGTTGGTCCGCGCCCTTCAGCGCAAGCCCTCGGCGGCTTTCGTGCTCGACAGCCACGCCGGCCGCGGTGAGTACGAGTTGGCGCGCAGCGAGATGGGCGATTCGCTGCCCCGTCGGCCCGAGCATCCGAACGGGATTGGCCGCCTGCTGGCGTCCGACCCGGCGGCCCCGCCGGCCGTCCTCGATTATTTGGAGCTCGTGCGAGCTTTTGACCATCGCCGCGGGGGCCCTCGCGACGCCGAGGCGCTGGCGCGCTACCCGGGTTCGCCCTGGATCTTGCGCCAGTTGGCCCGTCCGCAGGACCGGCTCGCCTTCTGCGAATTGCAGCCGGACGAATGCGCCGCGTTGCGCCGCAGTCTGGGGCCGGCGAACCGCCGTCTGGTGCACGCCATGGATGGATACACCGCGTTGCGGGCCATGCTCCCGCCCCCCGAACGGCGCGGGCTCGTCCTGGTCGATCCGCCCTATGAGGAGAAGGATGAGGTGGAGCGGGTGACGGCCGGATTGGACCAGGCGCTGCGCCGGTTTTCCACCGGGATATTCGCCATATGGTATCCCGTGAGCGCCCGGATCGATCCGGAGCCGCTGTGGCGTCACCTCGCGGCCGTCCGGCCGGGCCCGGTCTGGAGCGGTCGGCTGATCACGCAGCCGGACGCCACCGGCCTGCGCGGGTCGGGGCTCGTCGTGATCAACCCTCCGTGGAAATTCGAATCGACGGCATCCGCCGCACTGGCCTTTCTTTCCCAAAAGCTGGCGGGGGCGGAAGCGGCTGCGGTCGAGACGCGCTGGATCGTGCCCGAATCTCCTCGAGCGACGGAGCCTTGAAGACCGGTCGATCCCACTGCGCGTCCGGGCCGGCCGCAGATCGCAGAATCGGGTTGGCCGCCGGCTGGCGCCGACGGAGGAAACTGAGAGACGGAGTCATGGTGCTTGGTGCTGAATCGGACTCGCCCACGCTGAATTTGTGCCGTGCGTTTCGCAAAAAAATAGTCGGCATCTGGGTAAAGATACGGTGACGGGCCATCGGATCGTCACCGCGGAGCGGACGGCGGTCCCGGCGGGCCGCGGACTTCCGCCGGCGCCCGCGGAGGGGCTGGCCGGACGGAAGAGGCGGCCCGCCAGGACCGAGTCGCGCGGGTCAGGCCACCTGGCGGAGCCGGGTGGCTCCAGCCACGTGCCCGGCCCGTTTTGGAACCAGGACGGTGAGCACCCCTTGGTGCATCTCCGCTTGCATGGAGGCATAGTCGAAACCACGACCCAGCCGGAGGCTGAGGCGGTAGTCCCGCTGCGCACTCTCGAGGTGCAAGGGTTGCCAGTTGACGCGGACAAATTGCGCTTTGCGGCCCGTGACGACCAGATCCGGACCGCGGGCTTCGACGCTGGCGCCGGCCGCGTCCACCCCCGGCAGGAACACGACGATCTTGAGGGCGTCGTCCTGGACCGTGCACTCGTAGGGCGGGCTGCGGAAGCTCGAAGCATCCGGGCGGCCGGCAAACTTGGCGCGGCTGATGCGGGAATTCGGGTGGATGATCGTATGCATGGTGGGAATGGCTATCGCCTCCTCAGGGTGGGGACCCCGGGGCTTCAATGGACTGAACCTTGGTTCTTTAGGAAGGGTTCAGGCCGGGAAGCCCGGGCCGGGTGACTGCTGTTTGCTCCAACGGCTGGCCACCGGACGCATCTGGGCAGCGCCAAAACAAACGCAGGCCTTCGTGATCGAAGCGCCGGCGTGGCGATGAAGATGAATGTGAGTCCGGTTCATGGGAACGTCAGTTAATCTACACAATGCAGGCCTCATGCCAAGCGGAAATGTTTTTGATGACGCGATTCGCCGCATTTTTTCGGGTTTGAGGCGGGTGGGCGCCGCGGCGAGTATCGGGCGATGTCCTCCGACGCGACCACGACCCTTGCCGAATTGAAGGCCTGCATCCTGGCGTTTGCCCGGGAGCGCGACTGGGAGCAGTTCCATTCGCCGAAAAATCTGAGCATGGCGCTGGCCGCCGAAACCGGGGAACTGATGGAGCATTTCCTATGGGGCACGCCCGAGGAGTCGTCCCGGGTGGCGGCCGACCCGCTCAAGCGGGCGCGCATCGCGGAGGAGTTGGCCGACGTCGTCATCTACGCGCTGGAATTTGCCAACGCCACGGGCCTGGATGTGGCGGCGTCGATCCAGGCGAAGATGGAGGCCAACGGCCGCAAGTACCCGGTCGAAAAAGCCCGGGGGCGCGCCGACAAGTACACCGAATTGTAATGGGGTCTAAACCGCGGGACGAAAAGCCTTCATCCGACTCGCCTCGGTTTCCAGGCGCGGTCCGCCGATGAGATCGATGCAGTAGGGAATCGCGGGGAAGACCGCCTCCAGGTTCTCGCGGATCGCCTTGGGGCGACCGGGTAGGTTTACAATCAGAGTCCGCCCGCGAATGCCGGCAATTTGCCGGGATAGGATCGCGGTGGGGACGACGCGCAGCGAAGCCGCGCGCATGGCTTCGCCGAAACCCGGCAGCAGCTTTTGGCAGACGGCGGCGGTCGCTTCGGGGGTGACGTCGCGCGGCGCCGGGCCCGTGCCGCCCGTGGTGATGACGAGGCAGCATTGGGCCTCGTCGGCCATGCGCACCAGTTCGCTCTCGATGCGGGCCGCTTCGTCCGGGACCACCGCGTAGTCCACCTCGAACGGCGACGTGAGCCACTCGCGCAGGAGCGCCACGCAAGCCTGACCGGGCGTATCGGCGTAGACGCCGGCGCTCGCCCGGTCCGAAACGTTGATGACACCGATGCGGGTCTGCATGGCCCCAGTCAGGCCACCGGGAGGGTGGGCGTCGAGCCGAAGCGAGCGATGATGTCGGCCGGCGCGGCGCCCTGCGCGCGCAAGACGCGCAGGCTCAGCGCGGCGTGGCGTTTCGCGAGCCGCCGGCCCTGGTCGTCGGCCAGCAAAGCGCAATGGTAGTAGCGCGGAAGCGGGCGTCCCAGGGCCCGGGCGATCAGCGCTTGGCGGAATGTTGATTCGACGAGGTCGGCGCCGCGGACGACCTCGGTGACGCCCAGAGTTGGGTCGGTATCGTCGACCGCGCAGGCGAGTTGGTAGCTCGGCAGATCGTCCTTTCGCCAAACGATGAAATCGCCGAAGTCGCGCCCGGCCGTCGCCTGCCGGGGGCCGAGCGCGCCATCGTCAAAGACGACATCCAGGCCGTCCGGCACGTGAAAGCGCCAGGCGAGCGGCGCGCCGGTCGAAGGGATGGGCCGGCCGGTCGGCCGGTTTTCGGGTCGGCACGTTCCCGGATAGATGGGCTCGCGATGGCCGGCCCCCTCGTG